>DATBYN010000043.1:0-17453 GCA_036513695.1 Bradyrhizobium sp.
GGTCGACATCGCAGGATTATCGCCAGGTCTCGTTACCCTGCTCAAGGACGCCGCTACCGGCAAGCATATCCCGAGCATAGAGCTCGTCGGCTTGAAACCGGACAAAGGCGCGCTGGAAAAGGTCTACGATCTCACGCTCAACAATGTCACGGTGGCCGGCTATGCCGCCGACGACAAGCACGATACGGCGCTTGCCTTCGACTTCGCCAAGCTGACCGAGACCATCCAGGGACAGAAGCCCGACGGCACGCTCGACACGAAAACTCTTACCTTCGATCTTGTCCACAATGGCGGTTCGATCGCGCCAGTCAACCACGACACTCTCGCGGCCTTTGCTCACTCGCATGTTGGGCCTGCGCTGACCTATCTCTTGAAGATCGATGGGGTAACCGGCGACTCAACGATCAAGGGCTTTGAAGGCTACTTCACCGTCGACGAGTTCACCTTCAACGAGCTGACCAAGCTCGCCAATGGCGGCGCTGGCGGCAGTTCCGGCAAGGCGCAGTTCGACCCGCTGATGGTCGACATCGCTGGATTATCGCCGGGTTTCGTGACCCTGCTCAAGGACGCGGCTATCGGCAAACACATCCCGAGCGTGGAACTTGTCGGCTTGAAGCCGGACAAAGGCGCGCTGGAGAAGGTCTACGATCTCACGCTCAACAATGTCGCGCTGGCCGGCTACGCCGCCGACGGCAAACACGATACGGCTCTGGCCTTTGACTACACCAAATTGACCGAGACCATCCAAGGCCAGAAGCCCGACGGCACCCTCGACACGGGCCAGACTTTTAGTTTCGATCTTACACATAGCGGCGGCTCGCTCGCCCCGGTCAACCACGATGCCCTTGCGGCCTTTGCCCACTCCCATACTGGGCCCGCGCTGACCTATCTCTTGAAGATCGATGGGGTAACCGGCGACTCAACGATCAAGGGCTTTGAAGGCTACTTCACCGTCGACGAGTTCACCTTCAACGAATAGACCAAGTTCGCCATTGGCGGCGCAGGTGCCGGCAAGGCGCAGTTCGATCCGCTGACGGTCGACATCGCAGGATTGCCGCCGGGTCTCGTTACCCTGCTCAAGGACGCGGCCACCGGCAAACACATCCCGAGCGTGGAGCTCGTCGGCTTAAAACCCGCCGGCGAAGGCACGCTGCAGAAGATCTATGATCTCACGCTCAACAACGTCGCGGTGGCTGGTTACGCCGCCGACGGCAAGCACGATACTGCCCTCGCCTTCGACTTCAGCAAGCTGACCGAGACCATCCAAGGGCAGAAGCCTGACGGCACGCTCGATACGGGCCAGAGCTTTACTTTCGATCTTGCTCATGGCGGCTCGCTTGCCCCGGTCAACCATGACGCTCTGACGGCCTTTGCCCATTCCCATGTTGGGCCCGCACTGACCTATCTCTTGAAGGTCGATGGGGTGACCGGCGATTCAACGATCAAGGGTTTTGAAGGCTATTTCACCGTCGATGAGTTCACCTTCAACGAATTGACCAAGCTGGCCATTGGCGGCGCAGTCGCCGGTAAGGCGCAGTTCGATCCGCTGACGGTCGATCTCGCAGGAGTGTCTCCAGGTCTCGTTACCCTGCTCAAGGACGCGACCACGGGGAAGCATATCCCGAGCGTGGAGCTTGTCGGCTTGAAACCGGCCGGCGAAGGCACGCCCCAAAAGGTTTACGATCTTAAGCTCAACGACGTCAGGATCGCCGGTTACGCCGCCGACAGCGGCCACGATACCGCCCTCGCCTTCGACTTCAGCAAGCTGACCGAGACCATCAACGGGCAGAAGCCCGACGGCACGCCCGACACCGGACAGAGCTTTAGCTTCGATCTCACCCATCACGGCGCGATCGCGCCGGTCAACCACGACGCCCTCGCCGCCTTGGCCAACTCCCATGCTGGGCCCGCGCTGACCTATCTCTTGAAAGTCGATGGTGTAACCGGCGATTCAACCATCAAGGGTTTTGAGGGCGACTTCAGGGTTGACGAGGTCACTTTTAACGAACTGACCAAATTCACCAATGGTGGCGCCGGCGGCAGTGGCAGCAAGCCGCAGTTCGATCCGCTGATGGTCGACATCGCAGGACAGTCGCCGGGTCTTGTTACCCTGCTCAAGGACGCGGCTACCGGCAAACACATCCCGAGTGTGGAACTCATCGGGTTGAAGCCGGCCGGAGGAGGCACGCCTCAGAAGGTCTACGATCTCACGCTCGACAATGTCAGAGTGGCCGGTTACGCCACCGACGGCGGCCATGATACGGCGGTCGCCTTCGACTACGGCAAGCTGACCGAGACCATCAAAGGACAGAAGTCTGACGGCTCGCTCGACACCGGCCAGACTTTTACCTTCGATCTGGCCCACCATGGCGGTTCGATCGCCCCGGTCAACCACGACGCGCTTGCGGCCCTTGCCCACGCCCATGATGGATTTTTCATGGTGTGAGGTTGCGCAGGCGCAAAGACTGAGATGTTCGCTTATTTCATTTCCCGCCATCTTTGGCTGGCGGCGAAGCATCCTTCGCCGCCGGCGTTTCCATCTTCTTCTGATCCTCCGCCGCTTTCTTCTGCGCGGCCTGCGAATCGTCCACGATCTTCTGCAAGCTCGCCACCGTCGCCTTCAGGCTCTCGATCTGCGCCTTGGCGGCATCGAGCTTCTGCTGATGATCGGCGGCGAGTTTTGACATTGTCTTCTGCAGGAAATCGACATTGCTCTGCAGGCAGCTGGTGCGCCGTTCCATGGTCTTTTCGACGGTGCAGATTTCGATGCCGGGAACATCCTGCGCCCGCGCGCCCGCCGAAACCAGCATGAGGAGCGCAAAAGCCACCGATGCGACGAGCGCGATGCGGCCGATCATCAAATCCTCTTTGTCAAAGAACGCTCGTTACATTCAATTTGTTGCGAGCTTGGTGGAAGGCAGGCAGGATATCACACTGAAACCTCAATCGCGCGTTCAGGTGTCTGGCCGTGGGGTTCAAGGACGCGATACCCGAGCAGGTTGCGTCTTTCTCAAGGAGAATCAAAAAAATGGCAACGCGCGAACGACGACTGGCCGAATTCGATGGCAATGGAGAACCGCCGCCGGATCTGCCGGTTCAGGTGCTGTGCGAGGACCATAGCGGCACCTATCAATTGCCGTTCGCCTGCCGCTTTGTCGATGGGGCATGGCGCAACCATGAATCCGGCGGCGCCGTCGAGGCGACCGTGGTCGGCTGGCGCCGGCAGCGAGCCAAAGCCTGAGGCATTCTCGCGCTGTTCCAAAATGCGACGGAAATCGCAGATGCCTGATGGGAATCTTAGGGTTTGGAACGCGCGTGGAACGAACCGCGCCCGAATCAGCCGTGCGGTGCCGTACTCACCTGTTCACGGCTAGATATCGGCCTCAATCCCGCACAGTGCACCACATCCAGCGGCGCTGCCGCCGACCGCAGCCAGCGGCCGGCAACAAACGTTAATTCCCCTGGGGATACGCGGAGCGGATATTTAGGCCGCTTTGCCCGTCCATGGCGTCACCGGCGGCACCTGGTCGGTGGCCGGCGGCATGTCGACGGTCTTGAAATCGGCTGGGCTGACGATTTCCATGTATTCCATGTCCGGCGAGTAATCGAAGAGGTAGTGCACGATGCCCGGCCGCTGATGCACGACGTCACCGGCCTTCACCAGCGTCGGCTTGTCCTCATACATGAAGCGCGCCCAGCCCTTCATCATGATGACGATCTGGAAGTTGCATTCATGCTTGTGCCAGCCGGTGCCTTCTTCCGGCGGCATGTCGGCATTGGCCTTGACCAGGTGGCAAATCACCTGGCCGCCGGTGGCGTCCGCGATGCCGAGATCGCGATACAGGAAGAAGTCGCGCAAACCTCCTCCCGTGAATTCGGTATCGCCGGGTTTGACGTGGGAAAATTTGCTGACGGCCGCGTGCTGATTCATCTGAAAGCCTCCACCATCGATTTTCGCGCGATCGCGACAATCGCCGGCGTCCAATTATTTGGCAGCGCGGATCGGCGCGTTCGAAGCTTGGTTGTGCCATGCGAAAATCACGCCAGCCGCGCGGTGGCGCGGCGGGCCCGGTGAGCGTTGCCGCGAAGACACCGAAGCTGTTGGATCGAAGCCGAAATTTGAGCCGAGCGATTTTCAGCGCGGGGTCAGCGTCGCAGCGGAGCGGGTCGTCAAAACGCCCGCAATGGCAGCAAGCTAAGCATAGCTGCCCGATGCTTGAGCCCTTCAAACAGGCATCGGGGTGCCTAATATTCGACCTCGAGCTCCTCGATGTCGGCGGGCTCGGCCTTGGCGGCGGTGATCCATTCTACCATCTCCGGCATCGCCATGATCATTTCGGCGTAGGCCTTGAGCCGCGGCTCCAGCTTCACATCATAGGTCATGAAGCGGGTCACCACCGGCGCGTACATGGCATCCGCCATGGTGCGTTCGCCGTACAGGAACGGACCGCCGGATTGGGTCAGGCATTCGCGCCAGATCGTGCAGACCCGGTCGATATCGGCCTGCGCGCGCGACCAGATCTTGAAGCCGGGGAAATGGCCTTTCAGATTGACCGGCAGCGACGCGCGCAGCGTCGTGAACCCCGAGTGGATTTCGCCGCAGATCGATCGGCAATGCGCCCGCAAGATGCGGTCCGCCGGCAACAGACCGGCGTCCGGCCTGACCTCGTTGAGATAATCCGCGATCGCCAGAGTATCCCATACGGTGACGCCGTCGTGGCGCAGGCACGGCACCAGGATCGATGACGACAGCAGCAGGATTTCGGCCCGCGCCGATGCATCGTCGGGCGCGGTGATGATCTCATCGAACTCGAGCCCGGAAAACTTGGTCAGCAGCCAGCCGCGCAGCGACCACGACGAGTAATTCTTGCTGCTGATGGTCAGTGTCGCTTTCGCCATATGGCTCTTTCCTCACACCTGAACGCCCGCCAGGGCCATGCGGGCACCGCTCCCCGCCGAAGCGTGCCGCGGCCAAGCGCCCATAATCTATACTTTACGCACCTCCTGCAGCAAGCGACGTGCCAGTTTACGAGGCTGATTGACTCCGCATTGGCTTCGATATTGCATAGCAACAGGGGCAGGGGCGGAATCCGGATGATGTCCATGATGTATCAGGCGTATCAGAACCACATGGACCTCACGGAACCATGGCGGAGCGGGGCCGCACATGCGTTGAGATATCTCAACCTGGTGCCGCAAGGCGTCTCCGACAAACTGTTCGGGCGGCTCGCCGCAGCACTCGAGCTGATCTCGCGCACCACGCTCACCTATGCGCGCCCGCCTTACGGCATCGACAAGGTGCTGGTGGGCAATCGCGAATTAGAGGTGACCGAGGAGGTCGTCTACGCGACAGCGTTCGGTTCGCTGTTGCATTTCAAGAAGGAAAACTCGCCGGAGCAGCCACGCATGCTGCTGGTGGCGCCGATGTCGGGCCATTTTGCCACGCTGCTCCGCGGCACGGTGAAGACGCTGTTGCAGGATCACGACGTCTACATCACCGACTGGCACAACCCGCGCGACATTCCACCTAACGAAGGCAAGTTCGGCCTCGACGAATACACCGAGCACCTCATCGACTTTCTCGGCCAATTGGGCCCGCGTCCGCACATGGTGGCGATCTGCCAGCCATCGGTGTCGGCGCTGGCGGCGGCCGCCATCATGTGCGAGGACGATCACCCGGCGCGCCCCGCGACATTGACCCTGATGGCCGGTCCGATCGACACGCGAATCCAGCCGACCAAGGTCAACGAGTTCGCCAAGAGCAAGCCGCTGAAATGGTTCGAGGAGAATTTGATCAACTACGTGCCGTTTCAATGCAAGGGCGCGTTCCGGCAGGTCTATCCCGGCTTCGTGCAGCTCACCGCCTTCGTGTCGATGAATCTCGAGCGCCATATCAAGCAGCACATCGACCTCGCCGATCATCTCGCCAAGGGCGAGACGGAGAAAGCGGAAACCATCAAGACGTTCTACGATGAATATTTCGCCGTGATGGATCTATCCGCGGAATTTTATATCGAAACCATCCGCGACGTGTTTCAGGAACACCTTTTGCCCCAGGGCAAGCTGACCTATCGCGGCCGCCCGGTGAACCCCGCCTCGGTCAAGCGGATGGGCCTGATGACGGTCGAAGGCGAAAAGGACGACATCTGCTCGATCGGCCAGACCTTGGCTGCGCAGGATCTCTGCACCGGCGTGCGCGCCTATCGCCGGGTGCATCACATGCAGGCCGGCGTCGGCCATTACGGCGTGTTCTCGGGCCGCCGCTGGAACAACGAGATCTATCCGCTGCTACGGGATTTCGTGCACGTCAATTCGTGACGCTGACGCGATGAAGCAACCGAGCGCGCAAGGGTGGGCAAAGGCGCGCTCTTTGCGCCGTGCCCATCACAAGAGGCTCGAATGCCGATCCACCTCGGTGGGCACGCGGAGCCTGTCATCGGGCGGCGCTTCGCGCCGACCCGGTGGCTTTGTCCACCCTACCTGCTAGAGGATACGATCTGCAGCGTGATCAAGGACGACCGCTCAAGAGCCGTCCCGGGAGGAATAACAATGAGTTTTGTATCAAAAAAAATCCGCATCCTCGCACTCTCCTTGGCCGCCACCCTCTTGCTGGCAGGCACCGCAAGTGCCGCCGAGGTCCGGGTGATGATCTCGGGCGGACTGACGGCAGCCTTTAAGGAGCTGGTGCCGGAGTTCGAACGCACGACCGGCAACAAGGTGCTGACCGCCTACGGGCCCTCGATGGGAACCACGGTCAATGCGATTCCGGTGCGGCTGGAACGTGGCGAGCCTGCCGATGTCCTGATCATGGTCGGCTATGCGCTCGGCGATCTCATCAAGCAGGGCAAGGTAAACGCCGACAGCCGCGTCGATCTCGTGAAATCGCCGATCGGGATCGCCGTGAAAGCCGGCGCGCCGAAGCCGGACATCTCGTCGGCGGAATCGATCAAGCGCGCGCTGCTGGCGGCGAAGACAATCGCCTATTCCGACAGCGCCAGCGGCGTCTATGTCTCGACTGAAATGTTCAAAAAGCTCGGCATTGCCGATGCGATGAAGGACAGGGCCAGGAAGATTCCCGCAACGCCGGTAGGCGAAATCGTGGCGCATGGCGAAGCCGAGATCGGCTTTCAGCAGATCAGCGAACTAAAACCGGTCGCCGGGATCGACATTGTCGGGCCGTTGCCGGAAGAGCTGCAGCAGATCACGGTGTTTTCAGCGGGGATCGCGACGGTCTCCAAAGAGCCCGAAGCCGGAAGGGCGCTGATCAAGTTTCTTGGCTCGCCCGCCGCCCGCGATGTGATCGTCAAGAGCGGCATGGACCCGATCGCAGCCGCCACCACGAATTAGCGAAATGAAAACGCGCGCTATTTTGTCCGGATCGGCGTGTCCTTCAGGCCGTTATTGTCGTAGGCCTTCCGCAACATGCCGTTTGATATGGCCTCCGTCATGAATTTGGTGACGAACGCCTGCGCCAGCGGATGATTTGATGGCACCGCCACCGCGGTGACGGTCTGTTTGAAAGTTTCGTCCAAGACCCGCGTTCCCGGGAGCTTCTTCGCCATGGCATTGAGCTGGTCGCGTGACAGCGCGAAGGCATCGACCTCGCCGTTCTTCAAGAGGGCGAAGATCTCGTCATAGGTCTGATAGCCCACAACTTTTGCGTTTTTCAGATGCGCGATCGCGCCGCGCATCGTGGTGGTGTTATTGACGGCGGCGACCTTGATGCCGGGCTGATCAAGCGTGTTGAAATCGGTCGCGGACGAGCCCGCTTTGACGATGTAGGTCGCGTCCGCAACCTCGTAAGTCGGCCCGAACGACATTTTGGTCTCGCGCTCCGGGTCTTTCGGCAGGAAGGTCACGTCCCAAGCCCCGCTCGAGGCTGCGTCCGTGATCTGTCCGGAGTTTTGATAAGCGACATATTCAACGGGTAACCCGAACTGTACCGCCATCGCCTTGCCGAGATCGACCGGCACCCCGGCATAAGCTCCGGCTTCAGTTTTGGTGCACCAGAACGCGCCGCCGGCCGGCGAGATGCCGATCGCCACCCGCAGTCTGCCGGTCGGCGCGATTTCGTCTTTCAGACCGTCGGCCTTTGCGGGAGGGGCCATCATGATCGAGATACCCAGAACGAAACCCGCGATGCGCGGCAAGGATTGATTGAACATCCGGATTTCTCCACCTGTCGGCTCGTTATTGTCGAGCCCTCATCGATCATTGTGGTTGATCGAGGGAAGCGTTGAAACCCCGATTCCCGGTCGAACAACGGAATTTGTTCGCCCTGAACATCGAAACAAGCAGAATTTACATTGTGTGTGGTGCGCAGCAGCCTTTCGAATTTTTCGGCTCACTTCACCCCGTAACCGGTCATTTCCTCGGCTACGTCCTTGATTGTTTTTGACGCCGCAATGTCGGCCTGGCCGGCAGCGGTTTCGCCTTTTTTCAGTTTTGCCGTTCCCCTCCCATAAAGGGAATAGGCGGACTTTGGATTTACCTGCAGCGAAGCGCTGTAGGTTGAAATGGCATCGTCAAACCGACCGAGCTTGAAATAGACGAGACCGAGCGAGCCCAATGTCGGTGCGATGTTCGGCCGCAGCCGCACCGCCTCCTTGCAGTCCTTCAGAGCCTCTTCCAATTTGTTGACGGTCGCATAGGCCCAGCATCGACCGTCAAACGCCTCGCTATTCCGGGAATCGAGCTGGATCGCCTGGTTAAAATCCTGGATCGCCCGGTCATAATCGTGTTGATGGAAAAACACGTTACCGCGCGTCTTGTAGGTCATCGCCAGTTGTTTCGACGACCCTCGTCCATTTTGAATGACGGCCGTGCAGCTATCGATCCGGAGTTCCGGCGTAGCGGCGCCTTTGCCGGCGCACCAATTCCGCTCTTGCTCCAATTGCGCGAGTGCCGCGCTCGGCCTGAACGACGCCAGCGCCGTAATCACGAACAATGACAGCAATATATTATTTCGAAAACGCATCCGCACCCCTTCCCGACGATAATGCCAGCATATCAGCGTGTCCGGGGAAGTCACCGTCGCCTGTCCAAATTTTGGTCCCGGTTTGTCGACAGTTTCATCTTGCGGCGTGGATTGGCGCCATGTGAGCCTCTTCCTGAAAACTATCCAAGGATAATAACTCATGCTGAAGAAAATCGTGCTCGCCCTCGTCTTGACTTGCGGCGCAAGCTTTGCGCTCGCGCAGCAACCGAAGATGGGAGGCGTCGGCCGCAACTACATCACCAGCCAGATCATCAACGGCCAGCTATTCGGCAACGTCGAGGGTTATTCCAAACCCGAAATCGACAAGTTGTTTGCCGACGGCGCGGTCGCGACACTGGGTGCCAAGCGCAAGGAGATTTACGAGAAGGCGCAGAAAATCCTGGTCGAGGACGTGCCGGTGGCGTGGCTGCTCGAACTGCAGTTTCCGACCATCACAAGATGCAAGATCAAGGACCTCATCACGACGGCGATCGGCGTCAATGACGGCTTTCGCGATGCCTGGATCGACAAGTGAGCGCCAACTTCAGACCTCCGCGCGAAATCCGACCTCGATGATGGCGTCGTGCGGAATTTTGAAGAAGTCCGGCGCCCGGCTCGCGATCCGGTTGAGGAATGAGAAGATCGAAAAGGATACCGGCCCCATCGACGATCCCTGCTCGCGGCGAACGATGGTCTCGTGCGCAATGTAATAGTTCTTGTGGTCGAGATCGGCGTCGAAGCCGAGCCGGTTGCAGTTGAGCAGGGTTAGCGGAATATCCGGCGTCTGCATGAATCCGAGCCTGACCTGAATCCGGTAGAAGCCGTGACCGAGACGGTGAACCGAGTGGCGCTCGTGAAACGGCACCCGCGGCCGGCGATCGGACAGGAATGTCAGGAGAACCACGGTCTCGTGCAACACCCTGTTGTGCTCGATGTGGCGCAGCAGCATCGGCGAGGCGCCGCGATCGACTTTGGTCAGCCATACCCCCATTCCCGGCGCCCGGCCGATCACGGTGTTGTCGGCATAGACGAGAAAATCCTTGAGCGGCATCGACATTTCCTGGAGACGGTGCCTGACTTCCGACGTGCCCTTGCGCCACGACAGCATCAGTATTGCGATCACCGTGCCGACAATCAGCGGAAACCAGCCGCCTTCGACGATTTTGATGGAATTCGATAGCAGGAACGTGGCGTCGATCGCGCCGAAGATCGCAATCATCGGGATCGCGGCGCCGACCGGCCATTGCCATCGTGAGACCGCGACGTGGTAGAGCAGGATCGTGGTGATGAGCATCGTGCCCGACACCGCGATGCCATAGGCCGCCGCCAGATTTTCCGACGATCTGAACAGCAAGACGGTGAACAATGTGCCGACCATCAATAGCCAGTTGGCCGCAGGCACATAGATTTGGCCGGCCTCGTCGAACGACGTTGGCGTTATTTTGGCTCGGGGCGACAATCCCATCTGCATGGCTTGCCGCGTCAACGAGAACACGCCGGAGATCAGCGCCTGTGACGCAATGATGGTGGCGAAGGTGGCGAGCAGCATCATCGGGATCAGCGCCCAGCCAGGCGCCAATTTGTAGAAGGGATTATCCGCCGCTGTGGGATCGGCAAGGATCAGCGCGCCCTGACCGAAATAGTTCAAAAGCAGCGCCGGCAGCACCAAGCCGAACCACGCTTGGCGGATGGCGGTGGCGCCGACATGGCCCATATCGGCGTAAAGCGCCTCGCCGCCGGTGAGCGCCAAAAATACCGCGCCGATCACGACGAATGAAACTTTGGGGTCGGCGATCAAAAACTGCGCGGCCTCGGCTGGATTGATCGCTTTCAGAATGGCGGGCGAGAGCCAAATGTTGGCCGCGCCCAATCCGCCGATGACGACAAACCAGACCACCATGACCGGACCGAACAGCTTGCCAATGCTCCCCGTGCCGTATTGCTGGATCATGAATAACCCGACCAGCACGGCGATCGTGGCTGGCACGATGAAATGCTCAAATCCCGGCGCCGCCAGCTTTAGGCCTTCCATCGCCGACAACACCGAGATCGCCGGCGTGATGACGCCGTCACCGTAAAGCAAGGAGGCGCCGACCACGCCGAGCAGGACAATCGCGGGAAGTTTTGCACCCCTGGCAACCTGGTCGGCGGCGACCAGCGAGAGCAAGGCCAGGATACCGCCCTCGCCGTCATTGTCGGCGCGCAGGACAAAGACAACGTATTTCAGCGATACCATGACCATCAGCGCCCAAAGAATGAGCGAGACGATCCCCAGAACGTCGGCCGCGGTCGGCGCCGGATGGCCGGTGCCTGTCAACGCCACCTGGAATGCATAGAGTGGGCTGGTACCGATGTCGCCGAACACGACGCCGAGCGCGGTCAATGCCAAAAACCAGGGACTGCCGGCATGATGCAGGTATTTGGCTTGGTCGAGCTTGGCGTCTGAGGGACTTTGAACGACGCCCGCTGCCGAGCGGTCGATCAGGCCGCCGATCGGGGCACTCGATGGCATATCCATATGAACCTCGTGGCGGGATCACACTGCCTGCGCTCGCGGCATTTGCCATTCAAGATTTGGGCCATGTCATGGGATATCCAGCAAGCTCGACGATCGGCAAGGCCAGCGTCATCGAACCCAAAAACCAATTCTACTTGATCCTGATAGTGATTTTTTCCGAGACCACCGGAGGACTGAACGGATAGTGACTGGCGTCACCCAATACCAGTTGCAGGGTATGCTTGCCGGGTGGCAGTTCGATGCGCGCCTCGGTCTGGCCTGCGCCAAAATGAAGATGTGACTTGTCTTGTGGGATCGGTTCGTTGGGTTCGAGTGGTTCATTCACGTCGATCAGCAAATGGTGATGGCCGCTGTTTTGGAAATTGTCGCCTGCGTGGGTTACGCCCATGTTGCGCAAACCGAACCGACACCAGAATCCGCCTTTGATCGTGGCGCCGTCCTGCGGCCAGACGAAATAGAGAAGGGCATCCTTTGGCGCGGGCTTTCCTTGGGCGCTCGCGGCAAACGGCAGGAAAGTCAGAATTACGGATAGCGCAATCAGTTTCGCAATCTTCATGATACGTCCTCTTCTTGACTTAAGGGGACAGTGCCACGCGGAATCCGTGGGTCGGATATCGCACGTTGGTGTCGTAGCTGTCGCGGTTTGATGGCCGGACATAACGGGCGTCATTCTTCCAGGAACCGGATCGAATGACGTGCGAGCCACACTCGCCCTCGACCCATGCTGAACCGTCGGCCGGAGCGCCCTGGTAATTCTTGTGCCAGCAGTCTTCGACCCACTGATCGACGCTGCCACCCATATCGTACAGTCCAAACGGATTTGGCTTGAAGCTGCCGACCTTGATCGGTTGCTCGGCGCCCGCGATGTCGTTGCAATTCCTGCAATTGGCCATGCCGGATTGAAACTGATCGCCCCACCAGTACTTTGTTTGCGTACCTCCGCGCGCTGCATACTCCCATTCGGCTTCGCTTGGCAGCCGATAGGCCTTTCGCGTCGCGTCCGCGAGCCAGGCGACAAACTGCTTCGCATCGCTCCAGCTTACGTTCGTGACGGGCGCATCATCTTTGCCGGGTGCCACGAACGAACATGCCTTCGCAGCGGCGCATTCATTCCAGTCGCGAACGGATACCGGGTAGAGACTCATGGCAAACGGCTTGATCGTCACCTGGTGAACTGGCTTTTCGGTCACATCGTCATTGCTGCCCATGGTGAAGATGCCGGCGCGAACAGTTTTCATCTCGGGCTCTCGGGGTACCGAGGCCTGCGGCGTTGACGGCGTGGCGCGGGGTTGAGGTTGCTGCACCGCTTGTTGGGTGGCTGGCGCCGCCGAAGGAGTGGGCGAAGGCCGTGGCGCCGCTTGTTGCGGAATTGGTGCTACGGAGGGAGCGGACTGAGGTTGCGGTGCTGCCGGTCCCGCGGCGGGAGCCGGCGGCGAGGGCGAACCGGGCGTCGCCGCCGGGGACGAGATCGGGGCTGACGCCTGGTTACCTACTTTGCCACGCTGTTGCAGAAGCAAGTACCAGAGAGCGCCACCGGCGATAACCAGCAAAGCAAGGCTTAGCAAAAAAAGTAGAATGTGCTCGCGCCGCTTCCGGGTCCTTTGAAACGCGGCCGGGTCCGGCAGCACGCGATAGACCCTCACCGGATCGGTGATATTCTTGACCTTACGATCCCCGAGCGACTCGTATCCGCAAACCAGTTTGTGTTTTATCTGCTCGTAGATGCCGCCGGAGATGTAAACCTGACCAGGATCGGCGATGCTCTCCAGACGCGAGGCAATGTTGACGCCGTCGCCGTAAATGTCGTCAGTCTCGATGATGACGTCGCCGAGATTGACACCGATCCGATACTCAACCCAATAATCCCTTGGAAGCGACGCGTTGCGGCCAACCAGGTTTTGTTGGATGACGATGCTGCACCGCACCGCTTCGACGGGGCTGTCGAAAATCGCAATAAAACCGTCGCCGGTGGTTTTGACGAGTCTTCCGTGGTGTTCTGTTATGGTGGGCTCAATCAGGTCTCGCTCAATCCGCTTGACGCGATTGTGCGTGCCTTCTTCGTCCAGTTGCATCAACCGGCTGTAGCCCGAGATGTCGCCAGCGACGATCGCGGCAAGACGA
The DNA here is from genome assembly GCA_036513695.1 of Bradyrhizobium sp. Taxonomy (GTDB): domain Bacteria; phylum Pseudomonadota; class Alphaproteobacteria; order Rhizobiales; family Xanthobacteraceae; genus Bradyrhizobium. The sequence continues at coordinate 13,617 of DATBYN010000043.1, forward strand.
CGCGGCGTCGCATCGTCCGGCGGCCCACGGCCCGATTTGAAGTTGCGAATCTCAGCCATGGATGGGGTCTCCACGAACCGCAAACGCCGGTTCTAGAAGCGCAAAATTATTGCCCCGAAGACTTGACCTTACCCAAGCGCCAGCACGCTATCATATTCCCGAGTTGGAACAAGCCTACCGGCACGAGTGGATGCGCGAGCAGACGCGGAAAAGTCGCCGCACTCAGTTCGCATCCGCCGCGGAAGTGCCGTGAGGAGCCATTCGACACCATGCAAGCCACCCTGATCAAGGCTGGCAGCGCACGGACAATTCCAGGCCGCCGTCGAATGGCAGCGTCATCGTTCGGAATCCGTTCGCTTCGAGAAATGCAAAATAGTCGGCGTATTCGCTTCGATGTTGTTCAGTATTGTCGCAGACCACAATGGCGCCCGGCTTCAGATATGGGGTGACCAACTCGAGTGCCGGTCGCGCCATGGCGATCCAGATATCCACCAGCATGAAATCCACGGGCCCTTCGATCTGCTTGAGTGTTTCGCGCAAGTCGCCTTCACGTAAATCGATGAACCGGCCCAGGCCCGCCTGCTCGAAATGCGCCCTGGCCGCGCTAGCCTTGTTTGGCTCGTATTCGGTGCCGATCACCACGCCGTTGCCCCCGGCAGCGCGGACGTTGTCACGCACGGCCGCGGCGAGATAGAGCGTCGAAACCCCGTAGGACGTGCCGGCCTCGACGATCCGGCGCGCATTATTCGCGCGGCAAAGCTGATAGCAGAATTCCGCCTTGTTACGATCAAGCGCGACAAGCTTATCGCTGCGAAAGGCTTTAACCTCCTCCTCCGCGGGCGGATAAGCTTGCTTGGCCCGCTCAGCGTAGTAGCTTTTCATCGCCGCAACCTGCTCGTCGCTTCTGGCATGCAGACCAGTCAGCAAGCTTTCCAGGTCCGGATCGCGAATAACACTCAAGGTCTGCTCCCTTCGCTTTGACCGCGCGCGGCATTGACAAAACCGATCACCCGGACGGGACTGTTCATGGGTCGAATCCTCTCACCTTTTGAATTAGGTTATATGTCCTTGTCCTGACGGGATGTCGCCAATGACTATCGCCGAAACGCCACTCGCCGACATCCTGAACGGCCAACGCGCTATCGGCGATGGCGTGCATCTGGTCGCCCGCAGCTACAAGAAGGGCGTCCGACTCGACACCCATATGCACCGCGAGGCGCAACTGGTGTACGCAGCACGCGGGACCATGCAGGTCACCACCCCGAAGGGGCGCTGGCTGGTGCCACCCGACCGCGCGGTGTGGGTACCGGCGCGGCTTGAACATTCAATCGACGTGCTGGCGGATATCGAAATGCGGACCCTGTATTTCGATGTCAGCTGGCTCAAGCGGGAGCCGCGCGGCGCGAATCTCGATGCGGAATTCGTGGTGCTGGTGTCGCGGCTGTTGCACGAAACCATCCTGGCGCTGTTTGACGGCCGCAAGGATGCCGAGCGCACGAGGCTTCTGGTTAAGTTGGCCATGCTCGAACTGCATCAGGCGGAGGACTCCTCGACCTTCATTCCGCTGCCGCAGGAGCCGCGTTGCCGCCGCGCCGCCGACATCGTGCTCGCCGACCCCACCGCTTCGCACGAGATAGAGACGCTGGCGCGCGAGGTCGGCACCTCGGCGCGGACGCTGTCGCGGCTGTTTTCCGCGGAGACGCAACTAAGCTTCAAGAGCTGGTGCCAGCGCGCGCGCATCGCAGCCGCGATCGAACGGCTGTCGATGGAGGCCGATGTCTCGGTCAAGCAACTCGCCTCTCAGCTGGGCTATGCGAGCGTACCCGCATTTTCGCATGCGTTCCGGCAGGTCACCGGCAAGTCGCCAACCGAGTTTTCCGAAATGAAATGAGACCGATCAGGCCATAACGAATTCCGACCGTCGCCCCCGGGGCTTGACCCAGGGGTCCGTCAATCCTTCACAAAAGTGCATTTTCGAAACGGATGGATGGCCGGGTCATAGGCGAGCGGAAGCGACGCCGTCCTTTGGACGGCTATGCCCGGCCATGACGGTCTGGTTTTCGCGGTGCATGGCGATTTTTTGCCCCACTCCTTGACGCCCGCTTGATTGTCATCCGGGCCACCTTAAATCGATGTAATATTTCCGCCCGGATTGGACCAGACCTTGCCCGCCATGAACAACGCCTTTTTCTCGGACTTGCTGGCCTCGATCTCCGAGCGCGGACGCACGCTGCTGCGCCGGGGGGCGTCATCGAACGGAAAACAGGATTCCTCCGGGCTGATCGAACTATGCGAGGCGCTGCTGTCGGGCCGCGGCGAAGCCTCCGGCACCGCGATGGCGCGCGAGGTGCTCGACCATTACCGTCACCTCGACGAAGCCGGCCGGCTTGAGTTCTTCGAAACGCTGGCGCGCCATTTCGGTCCAGACCGGGAAAGGCTTGCGCAGGCGATCGAGAGCTGGCGCACGCAGCCCAATGATTCCGACGCCGGCGAGTTGCATTTTGCTTCCGAACCGCGCCGGCAGGAACTGATCCGCCGGCTGAACCGCGCCCCGGGCGGCACCAGCGAACTGGTGGCGATGCGCGCCGATTTGCTTCGCGCCATGAACGGCCACAAGGACCTCGCCGCGCTCGATCGCGACGTCGTGCACCTGCTTTCTTCATGGTTCAACAGGGGATTTCTCGTGCTGCGCAGGATAGACTGGTCGACGCCCGCCAACATCCTGGAACAGATCATCCGCTACGAGGCGGTGCACGAGATCCGCGACTGGGACGATCTGCGCCGCCGCATCGATCCCGTCGACCGGCGCTGCTATGCGTTTTTTCATCCCGCTCTGGTCGACGAGCCCTTGATTTTCGTCGAGGTGGCGCTGACCGAGACGATCCCGGCCGCGATCGCCCCGCTGCTAGCCGAAGACCGTCGGCCGGTGCCGATCGAGCGCGCCCGCACCGCGGTGTTTTACTCGATCTCCAACACCCAGCGCGGCTTGGGCGGAATTTCCTTCGGCAGCTTCCTGATCAAGCAGGTGGTCGAGGAGTTGCGCCGCGAATTGCCAAAGCTGGACAATTTCGTGACGCTGTCGCCGGTGCCGGGTTTTGTGCAATGGCTGAAGCAGGCCGAGGATGTGCCGGTGACCGAGGAGGACCGGGCGCTCCTGGAAAATCTCGACAAGCCCGACTGGTTCGAGAAGGCGGAACTCGCAGCGCAACTGCGTTCGGTGCTCGAGCCGCTTGCGGCCTATTATTTCTTGAAGGCGCGGACACCAAAAGGCCGGCTGATCGATTCGGTGGCACGTTTCCATCTCGGCAACGGCGCGCGGCTGGAGCGGATCGACTGGCTTGGTGACCTCTCGCCAAAGGGTCTTCGCGAGTCCGCCGGCGTGATGGTCAATTATCTCTATCGTCTCGAGGATATCGAAAAGAACCACGAGGCCTATGCCAACCAGGGCGAGATCGCAGCGTCCAGTGCGGTGAAGAAATTGCTGAAGAACGAAGGCCGGCGGTTACTGGATATGCGGCTGTCGTAGCGCGCATGTTGCGTAGCCGCTGAGTGGCAGACTCTCCTCGTCATTGCGAGGAGCCCTTGCGACGAAGCAATCCAGAGTCATTGTGCCGTGCTATGGATTGCTTCGCGTCGTCGGGCGGCGCTTCGCGCCGACCCGTTGGCTCGCAATGACGGATGGGTTGGCTGCAATACGTCAGGCAGCCAGCGCCTTCATCTCCGCATACAAATCCGACTTGCCCTCAAAGCCGATGCCCGGCAAATCCGGCATCGTGATGTGGCCGTTCTCGACGCGCACGTCATCCGGAAATCCGCCATAGGGCTGGAACAAATCCG
>DATBYN010000044.1:0-6101 GCA_036513695.1 Bradyrhizobium sp.
GCGGCCTCGGGATGCATCTCGGCGACTTCGGCTTCGCTGGTGGTCAGGCTTGCGATCGGCATCTTCGCCGGATCGAAGCCGGCATGGCGATAGGCCTCGTAGAGCACGGAGGTGCCGCGGCCGACCACCGTCGAGAAAATCACATCCGGCGAGGTTTTCTTGATCCGGTGGATGACCTTTTCGAAATCGCGGGTGGCGGCTTCCAGCGGAACGTAGATCTCGTCCAATACCTTGCCGCGGCCTTGCACCACGAAATCGGCCATCAGGCGATTGGATTCATACGGATAGATGTAGTTCGATCCGACCAGCAGAAAGCGATTGCCATACGTGGACAACAGGAATTTTGCGAGCTGCAGGGAGTTCTGGTTCGGCGCAGCTCCCGTGTAGATGCAGTGCCGCGAATACTCAAAACCCTCGTAAAGCGTCGGATAAAACAGCAGGCCGCGGTGGCTTTCCACCACCGGCAACACCGCCTTGCGGGTGCTCGACATGTAACAGCCGAACAGCAAGCGGATACGATCGAGCTGGAACAGCCGCTCGGCGAGGCTGCGAAACTGTTTTGGGTCGGAGGCCGGATCGTAAATCACAGGCTCGATCATGCGGTCGAGCACGCCGCCGGTAGAATTGATCTCCTCGATCGCAAGCAGCGTCGCATTGAGCTGGGATTGTTCGACCGCGGCAGTCACCCCTGTCTGGGAGAACAACACCCCCACGCGCCATGGAGCATCGGTATTTTCGCTAAAACTCATGAGCTTGACGTAAACCATCTGATGGTGAGGTATGAACGACCTTACGTCAGATTGCCGGAAACTCAAATCGTCCGGCTTGGGGCATACTGCATCGCGTCGCCGGACCGGGCGCCCTGCGATCATGAGTATAACGATGCCCGCCAAATTACCGACGGTGCATCGGTGCGGATTCACTAAACGGCCTTGGTCAGGGCACCGTCGATGATGAGGTTGGTGCCTGAAATGCGGCTCGCGACCGGGCTCGCCAGGAACACGACGCCGGCGGCGACTTCTTCCGCGGTACCCATCCGCCCGGTCGGGTTCAGCGACATCGCTGTCTTGTAGAGATCGGGCATGCCGCGCTCGATGTTCTGCCAGATGCCGCCTTCGAAATAGGTATTGCCCGGCGACACCGCGTTGACGCGGATGCCCTTGCCGATCAGCTGGCTGCTCAGCCCTTTGGCGTAATGAATCAGCGCCGCCTTGAAGGCGCCGTAGGAACCGGCGGCGAAATCGACCTCAAAGCCGGAGACACTCGAGACGATCACGATCGAAGCGGATTTGGATTTCTCCAGAAAAGGCGTCGCCGCCGCAACCGAATTGACGGTGTGCATCATGTCGGTGCGAAACGATTTTTCCCAGGTCTCCGGCGTATCGCCGACCGCGAGCGCGCTGACATTGCAAACGATGCAGTCGATGCCACCGAGCTCAGTGGCAGCATTCTCGATCCACTGCTTCAATGCCGCGGGGTCGGCGACATCGACCGCCTTGCCCCACGACTTGACGCCCTTAGCCGCCAGCTTCTTCACGACGCTGCCGACCTCGTCGGCATTGCGCGCGCAGATAGCGACATTGGCGCCTTCCGTGGCAAACAGTGCGGCGATGGCACGTCCAATGCCCTTGCTGCCGCCGGTCACCAGCACGCTCTTGCCCTTCAATCCGAGATCCATCGTCACCTCCGTTGATGATGCTGCCAGATGGAGCGGCCCGCCGTCAGGTGCGGCGGGCCGCGTCGTCGTCTTACATTTTGGTCCAGTCGCCGGCGCCCTCGAATGCCGCGGCGGCGCGATAGATAGTCGGCTCGTCGTAATATTTGCCGATCAGCATCAATCCGATCGGCAGGCCGTCGCTCATGCCGCAAGGAAGGGTCATCGCCGGGTGCCCGGTTGCATTGAAGGGTGCGGTGTTGGGAACCATTTCGAAGGCGCGCTGGATATAGAGTTCGCGCGGCGCATCCGGCGGCGGCAACGGCGTTGCCTTCATCGGCAATGTCGGCATCAGCAGCAGATCGTATTTGCCGAGCGCCGCGTCATAGGCGGCGCGCAGCTTGCGGTTCAGGTTTTGCGCCTTGGCATAGAAATGACCGCGATAGTGCTTTGTAAAATATTGACCGACCAGCATCGTGATCTTGAGACTGTCGGACAATTCGTCGGCACGATGGTGCCAGCCGGAATGGGCGTCCAAGAGCGTCGTGTTGTAGAGACCGCGCCAGTTGGTCCCCATGCCGTTGCCCTTCATCATGAACTCGGTGGCGCCTTCGGCGGCGATCGGCAGCCAGATCGCAGGCGCCACGAGATGCATCGGCACCGAGACCTCCTCGACGGTGGCACCGAGATCTCTAAAGAGCTTTGCGCCGGCCTTGACCTTGGCATCGACGTCGGCCTCGGAGACCGCATGGCCAAAGCCTTCCTTGACGACGCCGATGCGCAGGCCCTTGACGCCGCCCCCGAGCGCTTCGGTGTAGCTCGATACCTTGGGCGCATACTGCCGCGGGTCGAGGCCATCGGCCCCCGCCAGCACTTCCAGCAGCAGCGCATTATCGCGTACGGTCTTTGTCATCGGGCCGGTGTGATCGAGCGTGAGTTCGATCGGCATCACGCCTGTGTACGGCACGAGACCGTAGGTTCCCTTCATCCCGTAGATCCCGCTGAAGGAAGACGGAATCCGGATCGATCCGCCCTGGTCGCCGCCGATTGCCATGTCGGCTTCACCTAGCGCCACCACCACCGCACTGCCGGATGAAGAGCCGCCGGCCGAATAGCCCATCTTGTGCGGATTGTGGACGGGACCGGCAGCACCCGTGTGGCTGCCGCCGGAGAAGCAGAAATATTCGCAGTGCACCTTGCCGAGGATGGTGCCGCCGGCATCGAGGATGCGGGTGACGATGGTGGCATCGGTGTCGGGGATGTAGCCTTCGAGCGTCGAGGCGCCGTTCATCATGGGCACGCCGGCAAGGCAGACATTGTCCTTTAGCGCAACGGTCTTGCCGGCGAGCTTGCCGCTGGGGGCGCCTTTGACCGTGGTCTTGACGTACCAGGCGTTGTATTTGTTTTCCTCGCCCTCGGGGCGGTAGCCCGGCGTCCGCGGATATTTCACCGCCGGAACATAATCCGGCATGGCATCGACGATGTCGTAGGCGGCGTAGTTTCCCTGCATCAGGGCGTCGTAGGATTTGAGCTCCGCCTCGCCCATATGCATGCCGAGGTCTTCGGCGACGCTGCGCAATTGATCGAGAGTAGGTCTTCTGACTGCCATGGTCCGTCTCCCTGTGATTGTCGCCCGCTGGTTCGAGCTTTAGGTGGTGATCCCGATGAATTCTCCGACCAGACTCGCATCGCCGAGATCGCTCGGCTGCACTTCCCGTGTAATGATGCCTTTTTGAATGATGAGAATGCGCTTCGAGAGCGCGGCAATGAAGTCGAGGTTTTGTTCGACCAGGATCATCGTGAGACCGCTGTAGTCGCGCAGCCGCAGCAAGACCTCGACAATCTCATCGATGATCGATGGCTGGATGCCCTCGGTCGGCTCGTCGAGCAAAACAAGCCGCGGCTTACCGCAGAGGCAGCGTGCGATCGCGAGCAGTTGCTGCTCGCCGCCGGACAGCGCGCCGCCGGACCGGTCGAGCAATCGCTTGAGGCGAGGAAACTCCTCCAGCACTTCCGTGATGGTTTCCTGCTCGCTACCTGCCTGCTTGCTGCAGCCCATCCGCAGATTATCGTAGACCGTAAGCCCCGGGAAAATCTCGCGGCCCTGCGGCACATAACCGAGGCCGAGCCGAGCGCGGCGAAACGGCTCGGCCGCGGTCAGATCGTTGCCGTCGAGGCGAATGTGCCCGCCGGTCGCCGGCAGAAATCCCATCAGCGCTTTCAAAAGCGTGGTCTTGCCCATGCCGTTATGGCCCAAGATGCCGATGAACTCGCCTTCCCTGACCGCAAAACTGACCCCGTTGAGGATCGGAATGCGGCCATAGCCGGTGCGCAGTCCCTGCACATTGAGCATCATGCGGCGACCGCCTGTTTGCCGAGATAGATGTCGCGCACCAGCGGATTGCGCAGGATGTTCTCCACGTCATCCTCCACCAGCACACTGCCCTGATTGAACACGGTGACCTTCTTGGCGATCATGCGAATGAACTGCATGTCGTGCTCGACCACGATCAGCGCCTTGCTGCGATTGATCTCGCGCACCAGCTCAGCGGTCTTGTTCACCTCTTCATGCGTCATGCCGGCGGCGGGCTCGTCGAGCAGGATCAATTCGGGATCGGTCGACAACACGATGCCGAGCTCGACCCATTGCCGCTGACCGTGGGCGAGCTGCCCGACCAGGCGTCCTGCGACAGCGGTGAGGCCGATACGCTCCAGCATCTCGTCAACCACTTCATTGACGCGCGCGCTTGGGTGGATGCGGCTCGCCGAAAGCCAGATGTTTTCGCGCACGCTCAGGCCGTCGAACACGTTCGGCACCTGGGTCTTGATACCGATGCCCATGCGCGCGATCTGGTGGGCGTGGGCGTTTGAGATATCGTAGCCGCGGAACAGCACCCGGCCCTGGCTCGGCTGCAATTGCCCGGTGAGCATCTTGAAGAAGGTGCTTTTTCCCGCGCCGTTCGGACCGATCAGGCAGCGCAGCTCGCCCTCGGCGAGCGTAAAATTGACATCGCGGACCGCATGGACGCCGCCGAAGCGCATGTTGAGATCGCGGGTTTCGAGCAGCGGCGCGGCCATCAGCCCTCCTCCGCTTGCTTGGGCTTCAGGGTCATGCGCCGCGTGCGCGAACGCAGCAGCCATTGTCCGAGATCGCCGAGCGTCGGCACCAGGCCTTTCGGCACCAGTAGCACGAACGCGACCAGGATGACGCCAAGGATCAGCGGCGCGTTGGCCAATATTTTGGACGACCAGTCCGAGCCGGCAGGCTGGTTTGCACCCAGCGCGGTAGTCAGCCACTGGATGCCGATGCAGCCAATGATCGGGCCGATCAAGGTGCCGCGTCCACCGACGATGACCCAGATGATGATCTGCGCCGATTGCGCGAGGCCGAAGATGGTCGGGCTGACGAAATTGCCCCAATTGGCAAACAGACATCCCGCGAAACCGGCGAGCGCGCCGCCGATGGTGAACGTCGCAAGCTTCCAGGCGCGGGGATCATAGCCCAGGAGTTCCGCGCGCCGCTCATTCTCGCGGATGCCGACAATGATGCGGCCGAACTTGCTCGCCAGCAGCCATCGCAATCCGAAATAGGCCGCGAGCAAGGAAGCGGTCGCTAGATAAAACATGCCTTCGAGATCGATCGCGGCATTCTTGTTGCCGGGATAATTCAGCGGCGGGATTCCGGGAATGCCATTGAAGCCGCCGAGCCGCGCGATACCGATATGGAATTCCGGCCCCGCCGTGGAATTCACCGAATTGAACAGGATCAACGTCACCGTGAGCGTGATGACGCCGAGATAGACATCGCTGATGCGGCCATAGAACATGAAATAGCCGAGCAGCGCGGCGAACGCCGCCGGCAGCACGATCGCCAACAGCAGCGGAATGGTGCTTTCGCCGATATTGAACATCGCGATCGCATAGGTATAGGCGCCCAAGCCAAAGAAGGCCGATTGGCCAAAGCACAGAATCCCACCGTAACCCCAGATCAGCGCCAGGCTGAGCGCGAGGATCGCCATGATCATGTAAACCGTGAGCTCGAGCACGGTATCGAGTTCGGCCAGGCGCGGCGTCAGGATCAGGAAGGCGAGGCCGACGATGCCGACCAGCGCCAGGCCCAAAAGATTGAGGGTGCGGGCGTTCACAGGCCTCTCCGGAAAAAGCGCCCGGTGATGCCTTGCGGCAGCAAGCGGATCAACACGATGGCCGCAGCGAGTAACGCCACTTCGCCGAACACCGGCGTGGTGGCAAAGGTCGCGATCTGGTTGATGGTGCCGAATAGCGCCGACGCGGAAACCGTTCCGCTCAGGATCGCGGCGCCGCCGCCAATCACGGTGATGAAGGATTTTGCCACATAGGCAACGCCGATGGTCGGAAACACGCCGGAGACCGGCGCCAGCACCGCGCCGGCAAGGCCGGACAACGCAGCCCCGATGCCGAAGGTAAC
>DATBYN010000045.1:0-7060 GCA_036513695.1 Bradyrhizobium sp.
CGATCGCGCGCGTCCTTGACGGTGATCTGCGATGGAATGTGGTCAATGATCTGACGAAGGAATGCATAATTGCGGTCGCGTTCCTGCTCGAGAGTCTTTCGCTCCGTTATGTCCTCGATGGTCGCGACCCATCCGCCGTGCACCAAGGGCTTGTTGACGATCATGTACGAACGCCCGATTGCTTCCATCGGCGTGTGAGTGATCTTGCCTTGTGCGACATTGCGCATGATGGCCGAACAAAATTCCTCGATATCCCCGTCGAAGGACCCGGTATCCTTGCGATGCTGGATCAGTTCGTAAAAATGGCAGCCCGGCTTTACGACGTCCCTCGACAGCCCGTACATGTCGAGATAGCGCTGGTTGGTAAGGACGACACGCGCGGAAGCGTCATACAGCACGAGGCCCTGCGTCATATTGTTGAGAGCGGTATCGAGCCGATGCTTTTCCGATTCGAGCCGCTGCTGCGCATCCCGGTTTTGCCGGTTGAGCTGACGGACGATCAGGAACAGAATGAAGGCGATCGCCAGAGCGGACAGCACGGCCGCCACGATCATGAATTTGGTTTGCGCGCGCCAGTCGGCCAGCGCGGACGAGATGGTCGCGGTAGCCACCATCACAATCGGAAAACGGCTCAAGGGAGCCGCCGCACCGAGCCGGTCCTGACCGTCCACCGGACTTCGAACGCGCAGTGTCTGAAGACCTCCGTTGGTCAGTACCTTATTCAGCAGCGGGGCTTTGCTGAATTTTTGCCCGATCACCTGATCGGCGTGCGGGTAACGCGCCAGCATCGTTCCATCGCGATGGAACATCGCAATCGCGGCGCCGTCGCCGAGCGCGACGGAAGCGAAGAATTTCTCGAAATTGACGGGGTCGATCCGCCGCGCCATCACGCCGAGAAATGTCCCGTCCGGGCCACTCATCCGGTGGGCGATGATCGTGGTCAACTTGCCGGTGAAGTAGCTGCGAACCGGTTCGGCCAGGGCAATCTTCGATTCAGGGTCCGATTTGAAGGCCTTGAAATAGGGCCGATCGGCGATGTTGATGTCCGGTATGGGCCAGGCGCTCGATGAATTGATCAGCTGTCCGTCTGCGTCAAAGATATTGACGTCGCCGATATAGGACAACACGCTGATCTTGGATTTCAGCATCAGATGCGCGTCGTAAGTCGACATCCGGTTCTTGAAAATATCCGGCGTCGCATCGCCTGAAAATTCGACCTTGGAGACGAGGTCGGTGGCGATGATCTCGGAATCCTCGAATTGCTGATCGAAGTGACGGGTCAGCAGCAGCACGGTATTTTCCAGCTCCCGGTTGCCGTTGCTGAGCGCGCGGTCGCGGAATTCGCCGATCATGGCGATGGTGCCGATGATGATCGCGGCGACCAGCAGGACGCCGCAGAGGATGAGCCAGAGCACCGGGCCACGCCGCAGCAACGCGGCAATGTGCGGCGATCCGGTCGCCGTGGCACGAGGCATGCCAGGCCCACCCCACATGCTGGAAATTGACAATCGCATCCGTAGACCCCCGGAGGGATAGGAATACGATGGACAAATGGCATACCCGTTAGGAAATCCGGTTACTTAAGGCTTAACCCTTTATGCCGCAGCGCGGCATGGCCGCCGGGCCTTTGTTTCAACTGGCCTTTGTTCCAAGCCCCGATCGGCCGTGATAGCGTGACCTGAAGCCGCGTGGGATCGGAGTTTTTGGGCGACGCGAGCAATCGATATCTGCGAACAGAAGAGGGTTCGATTCGCCCGGCCGGAACCGATCCGATCCACTGCGCGTCTGACGGGAGGCTGAGGGTTATGGCGAATGTTTCAGGCTCCGCGGATTCCTCTTCTGCGGGTGCGAGCAAGGCCTGGCCGGTGTTCCGCTCGCTGCAAGCCTATCGCCTGTCATTCTTCACCCACGATCTGTTTGCCGGCCTCACGCTTGCTGCGATCGCGATCCCTGAGCAGATGGCCACCGCACGGCTCGGCGGATTCACTCCGCAGCTCGGCTTCTTCGCGTTTTGGGCGGGCTCGCTGGCGTTCGCGGCGTTCGGCAGCAATCGCTTCCTGTCCTGCGGCGCGGACTCGACCATCACGCCGATCTTTGCCGGCGGGCTCGCGGTTCTGGCCGCCTCCGGCTCGAGCGAATATCTGGCGCTGGCGGCGGCGCTAGCGGCGATGGTCGGGGTTCTGCTGCTCTTGGCCGGCGTGTTCCGGCTGGGCTGGATCGCGGATCTGCTCTCGATACCGGTGACAACAGGCTTTCTCGCCGGCATCTCCGTGCACATCATCATTTCGCAATTGCCGGGGATACTCGGATTGCCCGCGCCAAATGGCCCGATGCTGCAACGGCTCGCGATCCTCGCGGGCCATCTCAACGAGACAAACTTCTTCACGCTTGTGATCGGCCTCGGCGTGCTGGCGATCATTACGATATCGGAACGGATCGATGCGCGAATTCCCGGCGCATTGATCGCTCTCGCGCTGGCGAGCGCCGCCGTGATCTTGCTCAGGCTCGACGGACGTGGCGTCACCGTGCTGGGCGCGGTCTCAGCCGCGATGCCGCAGCTTTCGATTCCTGAAATCGCGCCCGCTCGGCTGCCAAGCCTGGTCTCGCTCAGTTTCATCATCACGATTGTCGTCATGGTGCAGACCGCGGCAACGACGCGATCCTTTCTGTCCAATCCCGATGAGCCGCCCGATGTCAATCGCGATTTTGTCGGCGTTGGCGTGGCTAACATGCTGTCGGGGCTGATCGGCGCGTTTCCCGTCAATGCCAGCCCGCCGCGCACGGCAGTTGTTGCCGAAACCGGCGGACGATCGCAGCTTGCGAGCGTAGTTGCGGTCTTGATCGTCATCGTATTGCTGGCGTTCGGCGCCTCCCTGCTCGGCCGGATTCCGAACGCAGCCCTCGGTGGGGTGCTGCTGTTCGTGGCCTTGCGCATCATCCGCTTTGGCCAGATCGTCACGACCTATCGGCGGGCCTGGGGTGAATTCCTGCTGATCATCGCCACCGCTGCTGCGATCGTCCTGCTTCCGATCGAGCAGGGTGTCGGTATCGGCATTTCGCTCTCGCTGCTGCACGGCATCTGGAGCACGACGCGTGCCCGCGTCGTGATCTTCGAACGGGTGCCCGGAACCTCGATCTGGTGGCCGGCGAGCGCAAATCTCCCGGGTGAACGGGAGCCCGGTGTCATCGTCGCGGGATTTCAGGCGCCGCTGGCGTTTCTCAATGCTTATGATTTCCGGCGCGACATCCTGGAAGCCCTGCAATCCGTGCCCGAGAGAGCGCGGCTACTCGTGTTGGAAGCGACCGGAATCGTCGAGATCGATTTCACCGCCGGGCAAATCCTGTGCGACCTGATCCGCAAATGTCACGCCGATGGCGTCGATTTCGCCATCGCCCGCCTCGAATCGATCCGCGCCCAGGAGGCGATGGCGCGGCTTGGCATCAACGAGGTGCTGGGCCCGGATCGTCAGTTCCGCAGCGTCGAGGAGGCGATCCGGGCGTTGGCAAAACGGAAAAACTAGGCCGGAACGATCACCCTGCCGATTGGCCACAGCGCGATGCCGGCGAGTTTCAGGTGCGCCCATGCGAAGGGAATGCCGATGATGGTCACCGCAAGAACGGCCGCAGTGACGAGGTGCCCGAGCGCCAGCCACCAGCCTGCGAGCACCAGCCAGATCAGGTTTCCGATCAACCCCAGCGGTCCGGTGCCGATGTCGGGCTGTCCGGTGAGGAGGTCGCGGCGCACGGCCTTCTGGCCGAACGGCAATAGCGTATAGGCGGCGATATTGAAGGCGGCCCATGCCCAGGGCAGGCCGACAATGGTGATGGCCATGATGATGGCGGCGATCACCCAGCCGGCGGCCATCCACAACCCGCCGAACAGGATCCAGAGCAGGTTCAGCAATATCGAAATCGGGGTCATGCGATTTTCTTTGCAAGGATTGGCGCGTATGCGCGCCAAATGATTTTGGAACCCGACCAAAATAGGCCATCGCCAGCGGAGGCGAAAGTAAGTTCGACAAAGAAAATCACGCGGGAATGGCGGTAGGCACGGCGTCCTGCATCAACGCCGGTAGCGGTCGCCGCGGGCATAGGCGGGGCGGCTCATCTGCAGCGGGCGGCTCGCCGGATTGACGCGAGCCTCGCTGGCAAGCGGGACCGCGGGTTTGAGTTCTTCCAGGAAAATCGGCCTGGAAAAGTAAAAGCCCTGCGCATAGCGGATGTTGGTGGCGGCCTGCAGGTAGGCGAGTTCCTCGAACGACTCCAGGCCCTCGGCAATCACGGTCATGCCGAGCGCTTCGCTCAAGGATTCGATCGCCCGCAAAATGCCCTGGCTGCGCGGGCGTTTATGAATGTCGGTGATGAAGGAGCGGTCGATCTTGATCTCGTCGGCGGTGATGTCGGCGAGCGCCGACAGCGACGAGTAGCCGATGCCGAAATCGTCGATCGAGATCCCGACCCCCAGCTTGCGGAAGATCGGCAGGATCTCGTCCTGGAAATGCGACTTGGTGACAAAGGCATCCTCGGTCACCTCGATCATGAATCGCTTGGGGAATCCGGTCGCCTCCAGCGCGTCCGCAAACGAGCGCATGAATTCCGGGTTGCCGGCCTGTTTTGCCGCCACATTGATGCTGATCGTGGTGTCGTGGCCGAACGTATCGTTGATCAGGTCGATCGACTTGACGATCTCGGCCAGCACCAGGTGCGTCAACTCGTCGATCAGGCCCAGCTCCACGGCGAGATTGATAAAGGTGCCGGGGGCCTGGATCACGCCCTCGTCGTCGCGCAGCCGCACCAGCGCCTCGATGCCCTTGATGTCCTGGGTCCGGATGTCGACTTTGGCCTGGAACGCGCAGCAAAAGCGCTTCTCCAGGATCGCAAGCCGCAGCGACTGCTCGATCTTCATGCGCGCCAGCGCCTCGCGCTCCATGCCGGCGTCGAAGAACGCCGCGGAGCCCTTGCCATTGTTCTTGACGCGATACATCGCGATATCGGCGTTTTGGCGCAGCGCCTCGTAGCTGCGGCCGTGATCGGGATAAACGCTGACCCCGATCGAGGTCGAGGCGAAGATTTCCGATCCGTCGATGAAGAACGGCGCCTTCAGGCGATCCAGCGTAAAGTGGATATATTCCGCCACCTCGTGCTCGCTCTGGATCGGATTGAGCAGCAGCAGGAATTCGTCGCCGGAGATCCGCGACAGCATGTCGGATTCGCGTAAATTCAGCCCCAGCCGCCTTGCGACCTCCACCAATAGCTCGTCACCGATGGCGTGGCCGTAATAGTCGTTGATGTGCTTGAAATTGTCGATGTCGAGAAACGCCAGCGCGAACCTGCCGTGCGGCTCGTCGCGCTGCAGCAGGCTGTTGGCGCGATGTTCGACCACCCGCCGCATCGGCAGGCCGGTCAATTCGTCATAATAGGCCGAGCGGAACAGGTGATCTTCGACGGCCTTTTGCTCGCTGATATCGGCCGAGCTCGACAGCAACAGGTTGCGGTCGGCGATGCGAACCGGGCGATGGGCGGTAAGCAGAACCTGCTTGACCGGGCCATTGCTGACAGTTTCCTCGGCTACCGCGGGGCGGCCGGTGCGCAGCAATTCAAGGCCGGTTTCGCGGCGGCGGTGCAGTTCCTGCGACAGCACCGGGTCGCCAGCGGCGATCCCGTCCGGGTCGCCAGCGGCGATCCCGAGCTGCAGCGCGGCAGCGTCGTTCACCAGCAGGAAACGGCCCCGCTCGTCCTGAACCGTGACGCCGGCCGGGAGCATTCTGAAAATATCCCGCAGGATGCTCAGCTCGGTTTCGACCGCAAGGCCGGCGTCGTCTTCCGCGGCGGCGGAATCGGGGTCGTGTTGGCTGGGGGCGTGCATGACCGCCGAGCCTGTCAAACTCTCTCTTAGGTTTGGTTAAGTGGAAATGCGAAACTCGATGATGCGACGCGCCGATGGTCGAATTGGATCGAAGGCCGCGAGTTGTCATTAACAGAGTGTCAACGGCATTTCGGAATATGCTGTTCCACGAAACGTGCGCGCGCAAAACCGCGCGTTAGCTGCGGGGAACCTTGCACTGCATCGTGCAGTGAACCCCGGTCTTCAAAAAAGCGATCTCGGTCTTGCCATCGAAAGGCCGCAGCGCCGATTTCAACAGCTTGGTGCCGAAGCCGGCTTCCCCGATGGCTCCGATCGGAGGACCTTCGGTCTCGTCCCAGGTAATATTGAGCCGATCGTCCGATACCGACCACGACACCTGCAAGAGCCCGTGGGTGGAAGAAAACGCGCCGTACTTCCCGGCATTGGTGGCAAGTTCGTGAAATACCAGGGCCAGGCTCACCGCCAATTTCTCGGGCAGAAACAACGAATTGCCGTTCAGCGTAAACCGGACATGCCCGTAAGGCCCGAGCTCAGAGAGCAAGAGCTCCTTGATGTCGCAGCCGCTTCTGTCGAGCCGCGCGATCAAATCGTCGGTCGCCGACAGCGCTCGCATCCGATGATCGATGCTGGCCCAGACTTGCGGCTGATCGTACAGCACCTGATGCAGAACCGCGTGGATCGTCGATAGTTTGTTCTTCAGCCGGTGCTGCAGCTCGTCGACCACGAGTTTCCGGTACTCTTCCTCCTGGATCAGGCGTCTTGAAATATCTCGCTGATTTGAGGCGATCGAACGATAATGTTCGATGCCCCAGATCGTGAGGCCGCATACCATCAGGTAGATGAAAAACAGCGCCACTCTGGCAAGATCGGCCGAACCATTGCTGAAATCGAGCGCCAATCCGAGCGTGCCCCCGAACAGGGCGGTGGCGACCCCGACCCGGAAACCTCCGAACGCGGTGGCAAAGAACACCGCCGGGATATAGGGAGTGAAAAATACGTCAGGCCGAATCAAGGAAAGAAGCCAACGTGCCACGGTCGCCAAAGCGAGGCAGGATGCTGCAAACCCAACGGCAAAAAGCAGCGATGGCTGGGAAATTCCGTTCCAGCCGCGCCGAAATTCGTCAATCAGCTTCATCATGGGCCACATGAACGGACCAGCAAATCCAAAATAAGGCCGAGCATAGAGTAAAATTC
>DATBYN010000046.1:0-10585 GCA_036513695.1 Bradyrhizobium sp.
TACGACCGGTCGCCGCTGACCAGCGTCAGTTTGAGCGCGGCGCCGTCGGGATTAACTCCGGGAGGCACGCCGTCGAGCTCGAAGGCAAAGCGCTTGACCCCGGGCGGGCTCTGTCCGAGCAATTTCGGAACCGGCAATCCCCAGTCTGGCGTCGGCCCTTCGACAAACAAATTGACCGGCTTGGCGTCGGGCGAGACCACGTCGACCAGGACGGTGGATTTGCCCTCGCGCTTGACGTCGCGGATGGTCAGGGGATTGGGATCGCCGACATTGGCCGGCTTCGGCACCGTGTCGAGCGCTGCGAGCAGCGCGCTGTCTTCTGTGCTCGCCGTGCTGGTGAAAGGCAGTTCGATGCTGGCTTCGACGGGTATGCAGATCTTCTCGCAAACCGCGTAGTTGATATCGGCGCGCAGCGTCACCGGCTTGTCGGCAGCTTTCGCGACGATTCGCAGCGGCAGCACGATCTGGTCGTGATAGCCCAGCGAATGGCCACCGGCGCCGTCGTCGAATTTGGTCGGCGCCGGCCATAGCACGGTCACGGCTTCGACATTCTCCGACTTGGTGAAGTCGAAGCGCGGCGGCACGCCGGAATCGCCGGGCGTCCGCCAATAGGTCTTCCAGCCCGGCTGCAGCTGAAATCCGATCCCGCCGAGAAGCACCGCGCCGCTGCGCGATCCCGCGAGCAGGCGCACGGCGGAATGCATATCCCTTTGCCAAAGCGAGGCATCCTGGGCGCGGGCCTCGGTCGCCAAAAATGGCGCCAAAAGGCATGGCGCTAACAAGGATGACGCAAGCAGGCTTGACGCCAATAAAGTTGCGGCAAGGCCGGGCGCGGCGCGCATGGGAACTGTGACGATCATGAGACGTCTTTACAGGCTTGCGGAGGTGCAAACCATTGAATTGCTTGTGATGTATGACTAAAGGCGGTCGCAAGCTTGATTGACAGACGCGCCACCCAATATCAGGATATGGATCGACACGAGAGTCCTTTGCGGATGGGACCTGAAGGCAAAGCACCGAGGATTGGTCGCCGCAAGGAAGCCGGCGTCGGCGACAATTCGTCTAGTCGCGGCTATCTCGACGGGCAATTGCTGATCGCCATGCCGGTGATGGGAGATCCCCGCTTCGAGCGCTCGGTGATCTATCTCTGCGCCCATTCTTCCGAAGGCGCCATGGGCATCATCGTCAATCGCCCGGCCGGCAGTATCGATTTCCCCGAATTGTTGGTGCAGCTCGACATCATCAAGAAGGCCGACCAGATCAAGCTGCCGGAAAACGCCGAGAGCATGAAGGTGTTGAAGGGCGGACCGGTCGACACCGGCCGCGGCTTCGTGCTGCATTCGAGCGATTTTTTCATCAAGGACGCGACGCTGCGGATCGACGACGATGTCTGCCTGACCGCAACCGTCGATATTTTAAAGGCGATCGCGAAGGGCTCAGGGCCGAAGCACGCCATCCTCGCGCTCGGCTATGCCGGTTGGGCGCCGGGACAATTGGAGACCGAAATCCAGGACAATGGCTGGCTGCATTGCGATGCCGATCCGGATCTGATCTTCGGCGGCGACATCGAGGAGAAATATATCCGGGCGTTGCGCAAGATCGGCATCGACCCCGGCGTGCTGTCGAACGAGGCCGGGCACGCGTAGCCCAATTTGGCGCAGCCGCCTGACACAACTAATACGTCGCCCTGCGAACGCAGGGACCCATACGCCGCGGCCTCTCGTTAAGGCGCTGTGGCGGTTGCCTTTGCTAACAAGGGACATCGGTGGTTATGGGTCCCTGCTTTCGCAGGGACGACAACGACTGTTTGCGCCCTTACTCCGCGGCCTGCTGCGCGACGGTAGGCTCCGTGCCGGCCACCGTGGCGCGGCGCATGTCGCGCGGCTGCGACTGGTCGTAACGGCGCACCCGGTGCATGGTCTGGCGGTTGTCCCACATCACGAGGTCATGCACCCTCCATTTGTGGACGTAGACGAATTCGCGCTGCGTGGCGTGCTCGGTCAAGTCGCGCAGCAACAGCCGTGCCTCCGGCACGCTCATGCCGACAATGCCGCCGGCGTGCGACGACAGATACAGCGATTTCCGGCGATGCGCCGGGTGCGTCCGCACCAGGCGCTGCAGCACCGGCTTGAACATCTGCCTTTCTTCTTCGGTGTAATCGAGGAAACCCAGCGATCCCCGCGAATACATCAATGAGTGCTCGCAGATCAAATCCTCGATCTCGGCCTTGGTCTCGTCGTCGAGCGCGTCATAGGCCGCGCGCATGTCGGCGAATTCGGTGTTACCGCCCTTGGGGTTTACCACCCGCGCCGACAGCAGCGAAAACTTTGCGGGGATAGGCCGGAACGAACTGTCGGAATGCCACAGGCAGTTGCCGAGATTGAACAGATGGGTGCGGTGATCGCGCGGCAGCGGCTGGCCGTCCTTGCCGAGATTGGAGACGTCGTTCAGTCCCGAGGTCAGCCGGTAGTCTTCCTTCTTGGTGACGGTGCCGCCGCGCGCCTTCTCGCGCTCGCCGAAATTCAGCGCAAAGGCGAGCTGCTGTTCATCGGTGATATCCTGATTGCGGAACAACAGCACGGCGTATTTGTCCATGCCGGCCTCGATATCCCTGGCCTCCTGCGGCGTCAGCGGTTTTCGCAAATCGACGCCGGACACCTCGCCGAAAAAATGCGCCTGAAGCTGCCGGATCGAGACCGTCATGGCGTTTCTCCTGGTCCAACGAAGGAGCGGTTGCTCCGCTCTATTTTGGCTGAAAAAATTACCTCCCGAGGCGACGATGTCAACGTTTTGCCACGCATGGCTCGTGTCCTGGAGGTAGCGTGCTGCGCTGAATCCGAGGGAACGTTCACGCATTCCGCGCCATCAGTCCGCCATCCACCGGGATCACCGCGCCGGTCAGGAACGACGCCGCCGGCAGGCACAGGCTCAGTGTCATGTGCGCGACCTCCTCAGGGTCGCCGTAGCGGCGGAGGGCGGTGCGGCGCTTGGCGTAGATCTCCTTGTGTTCATCCGGGATCCGCGCCGTGATCGCGGTCGTGATCGGGCCCGGGCAGATGCAGTTCACGGTGATGCCCTCGCGGCCGAGTTCCACCGCGAGCGAGCGCGTCAGCCCGACCACGCCCGCCTTCGCCGCCGAATAGGGGCTAAGCTCTGCGGTGGCGCCGAGCGCCTCGGTAGAAGCGATATTGACGATCCGCGGCGATTTCGATTTCCGCAAATGAGGCAGTGCTGCGCGGATCACGCGCGGATGCGCGGTCAGCATCACGGCAAGCGCCTTCGCCCATGCCTCCTCATAGCCCTCCTCGTCGATCTTGGTGTGAACCGACATGCCGGCATTGTTGACGATAATGTCGAGCCCGCCGAAATGCGCGGCGACGTCGCTAACGACGGCGGTAATCTGATCGCGGTCGGCGACATCGAGCGTCCAGGCTTTTGCAACTTCACCCTCGGCCGTGATCTCGGCGGCGACGGTTTTGGCGCCCTCGGCCGCATGATCCGTCACCGCGACGTTGGCGCCTTCGGCCGCAAATACACGCGCGGTGGCGCGACCCATCCCGCTGGCAGCACCTGTGACGAGAACGGTCAATCCTCGGACCGAGCGGCTGAGCTGCTTGAAATCGGACATGCGTTTCTTCCCCGGGATATTTGCTGTTATGTTTTCGGCGTAAAACCAAATTCGAGGCTGACGATGAACGAACTGGATTTTGGCGGCAAGCAGGTTCTGGTGATCGGCGGCTCCAGCGGGATCGGCAACGGCATTGCACAGGCGTTCCGCGCCCATGGCGCGCAGGTCCATGTCTGCGGCACCCGCGCTTCCGCCGCCGATTATTCGCCAGCTGAGGGATCGCGCCTCGAGGGTCTCGAATACGCGCAGCTCGATGTCAGCGACGCCAACGCAATCGAGAATTTCAAGCCATCGTTCGACCGGCTGGACGTGCTGGTGCTGGCGCAGGGCGCGGTGATCTACCGCCGCGGCGAATTCGAAATGGCCGGGTTTCGCAAGGTGGTTGAGGTCAATTTGATGAGCCTGATGGCTTGCGCCGGCAAATTCCATGCGATGCTGAGCGCAAGCAAAGGCTCGCTGATCATCGTCAGCTCGACCGCCGCCTATCATTCGACCAAAGGCAATCCGGCCTACAATGCCTCGAAGACCGGCGCAGTCGGATTGACCCGCACGCTCGGGCAGGCTTGGTCCGAGAACGGCATCCGCGTCAACGGCATCGCGCCCGGTCTGGTCGATACCAAAATGACAAAAGTGACGACGTCAAATCCGAAACGGCTCGAAGGCGCGATCGAGCGGATCCCGCTGAAGCGGTTGGGAACGCCGGCCGACATGGCGGGCGCGGCGCTGTTTCTGGCCTCACCACTTGCGTCCTACATCGTCGGCCAGACGCTCGTGATCGACGGTGGGCTCATTCTCTGAAGCATCGCATCTGCCACGGCGGCGCATCGACGCATTGCCGGAACTTGAACGGGCCT
Organism: Bradyrhizobium sp.; assembly: GCA_036513695.1. Classification (GTDB taxonomy): domain Bacteria; phylum Pseudomonadota; class Alphaproteobacteria; order Rhizobiales; family Xanthobacteraceae; genus Bradyrhizobium. Next base: position 4,483 of record DATBYN010000046.1, read on the forward strand.
CATCGGTTAGCTCACCGAGAATCATCTCAACGCGCATTCGCCAACAAGCATCGCCCTGGAACATTCATCCGGGGAGAGGAACCATTTGCGCTTGCGAACCGCGTGCAAACAAAGGAGCTACGCGATGGACAAGGATCGAATTGCCGGTTCGGCAAAGGATTTCGCCGGTAAGGTCGAGAGCGCGGCCGGCGATATCGCGGGCGATGCCCAGACCCAGGCTGCAGGCCGCGCCCGCGAGGCGGCGGGCACGGTGCAGAATCTGTACGGCCAGGCCAAGGACGCCGCGCGCGACGCTGCCGATGCTGTCACCAACCAGGCGAGGGACGTCTACGAGCATAGCGGCGAGACTTTTCGCGATGGTACGGAGGCGGTAGCGAGAAAGGTGCAGGACAATCCGCTTGGCGCGCTTCTGGTCGCCGCCGGCATCGGATTTGCGCTGGCGCTATTCATGACGCGCCCGCCGCGGCGGCCGCCGCCACGCTGGCGCTATCGATATTAGGCTAGGTCGATCCCTGCGGTTCTTGTTTTTTTTAAGACCGGCGAAGTCGCGCTCCTCACCAGAAACCCGGCACCGACGCCGAGCGTCCGACATTGGCCGGCGGGCGCGGAACGTTGCCAGGCGGACGCGGCGCGGCCTGAGGCTGTCGCGGCGCGGCTCCGAAACCGAAGAAGTTTCGCGGCGGCAGGCCCGGTTGACCCGATTGGAGCGGAAGCGGCTTTTTCATCAGCTTCGGCGCCGCTGCCGGCGCGCCCTGCGCGCCCGGCGTGGCAACTGTTCCATCGGGGGCAATGGACGCCACCGGCGTCTCGCCCTTGGCCTGTTCGTGTCCGACCTCGCGGCGCGGCCAGACAAAATCATCGGCGCGGCCGGCGGGCGGCGCTAACGGCTCGCCCTTCACTAGCGTCCGTGCCGCGAGCGCATCGACTGCGGCCGGGCGGGAGCCCGGGCCGCCGAGCAATTGATCGGTGCCGACGGAAGAGGCCACCAGCGGCAGGATCGGCCCCGCCAGCGGCCGCGGCGCCGGCTGACCGGGCAGCGCATTGGCGTCCGGCGTTGCCGGTTCGGTTGGCAGCGCAATCGGTCCGGAGCGCGCCGCCAACAGCCGTGTGATCTCGCGCTCGACATAATGCGCGAGCTTGCGCGCGCCGGGTTTTGTAAAATACACGCCGTCGTAAGAGCGCAACTGGCGAATCTGGCCTTCGAAGTCCGGGCCCTTCTGCAGGAAGCGGCCGGCCTCGTCGACAAAGCCGTCCCAGACATCGACATAGGTGATGCCGGCCTTGCCGGCGGCATCGCGATAGAGCGAATCCAGAAACAGCGCGTCCGAAGTGGCCTTGGGGCCGCGCACCGCGGGCAGGCCGACCCACAAGACCGGCACGCCCTTGGATTTCATCACCGCGATCATCTCTTCGATCTTCTTGGTGTAGAGCTCGACCCAGCGCTCCTCGCGAAACTGGTAGATGCCGTTTGGTGAGCGTGCGCTCTTTTCAGGCGCGATGACCGGCGGCGCGTCGTTCTCTGCGGCATCGTCCGGAGACAATTCGGTGTCAACCGGCTTCTCCCCCGGTTTTGCAACGGCGTCAGGCGTGCCATCGGGCTTGCCCTTGGCGTCCTTCTTGTCGGTCTTTTTGTCGGACGACTTGCTGTCGGATTTGTCGGCGGCCGGTTCGCGTATCGCGACGCGGTCGTCGAGGCCGAGCATCACGACAATGGCGTCCGGCTTCTCGTTGGCGAGGATGCCCTTGGCGGCGGCGGCCCAATCGGCAGGATCCCCCTTGGGCTGATATTTGATAAGCCCGGAGACGGTCTTGCTCTTGCGGATCACGCCCATGTCGGGCTGCTCGGTGTAGGCGTCCTCCAGACCATAGGCGAGCCAGTCCGCCATGGCGTCGCCGAGCACCACCACGTTGCGCTCCGGCACGATGGCGGGGTCGCGCTTCTCCGGTGGCGGCGCCTTGGAATAATTCTCCACCGGCCGCTTCGGCGCCTGCTGCTGGAACGGTGCGAACAGATCGCCGCCGCCGAACCAGCCGCCGCCACCACCATATCCGCCGCTGCGCGGCGGCGGCCGGGGCGGTCCGCCGAAATTGGGGAAATTAAAGAACTGCGCGGATGCCGGTCCGACGATCCCGACCAACAGCATGATCGCAACCGCGAGCGCGACCAGCGGACCGGTCTCGGTGAACACCTGCAAAAAGGAAATTTTCTTGTGCATGCGGCTCGGTCGTAATCACTCGTTCGATTGTAATTATAATAGCGGAATCAGGCCGCAAGCGGGCAAATTTTGAGGCCATTGACCGGGCATCTGCCGTCGCCGTCAAGGGCTGTGTGCAAACGTGGTTTTCGGAGCCCGTTTCGGCGGGCAAACGGGTCTCCTACCGCCCCCGCAGCCGCTCCAGCACGTCGGAGGAGGCAAATCCGTCCGCGGGCGCCCCGATCGAGGCCTGGAAGCCGCGCAGCGCCTCCCGGGTCTGGCCACCGAGCTGCCCGTCCGGGGTACCGCGGTAAAAGCCGCGCTGGACCAGAAGCTGCTGCAGTTCCAGCCGCTCGGCCCGCGACAATTCCCGTTCCTGCCGCGGCCAGGGCTGCACAAACGGCTGACCGCCGCGCAAGCGGTCGGCGAAATGGCCGATCGCCAGCGCATAAGCCTCCGCCGGGTTGTATTTCATGATCACGCGAAAGTTCTGCAGCATCAGGAAGCCCGGCCCTTCGGCCCCGGCCGGCGCCAGCAGATAGGCTTTTTCGTTGGGATGCGGGAAGCCCTGGTTCCCGGCGCGCTTGATGCCGAGATGCTCCCATTGCGCGATCGTCATTGCCTTGGCGCGGTCCGCAAGCATGTAATTGAAGCCAGAGGGCACCACGACCTCGTAGCCCCAGGTCTGGCCGACCTGCCAGCCGTCCTTTTTCAGATTGTTGGCGGTCGACGCGATCAGGTCGGCGGGATCGTCGACCACATCGCGGCGGCCGTCGCCGTCGGCATCGACCGCATAGCGCTTGAACGCGGTCGGCATGAATTGCGTCGGCCCGAACGCGCCGGCCCAGGAGCCTCGCATCTGTTCCGGCTTGAGATCGCCGCGGTTGAGGATTTCCAGCGCCGAGAGGAACTCGTCTTTGAAATAGGCCTGGCGGCGGCCGATGCAGGAAAGCGTCGCGGTCGATTGCAGGACGCTGCGGTCGCCCATTTGCGTCGAGTAGTTCGATTCGATGCCCCAGATCGCTGCGATCGCATAGCGGTCGACGCCATAGGCTTTTTCGGTCGCATCGAACTGCGCTTGGTACTTGGCGAGGATTTCTTTGCCCTTGGCGAGGCGGTTGTCGTTCACCAGGATGTCGAGATAGTCCCAGATCGACTTGGTGAATTCCGGCTGCGAATCCATCAGGTCCATGATGCGCAGATCGGGCTGAAGTCCCGCGGTAAAACGTTGAAAGTTCTCTTGGCCGATGTTGCGGCGTGCAGCGTCCGGCCACATCGAGGCGACGCAATTATCGAAATTGGCGGCCGCCTGCCGGATCGCGCTCGCGGTCATCAGCGGATGGCCGGAGGCACCGTCCTCGCCGCTCCATGGCAATGGCGCGCTGCTGCCGCCCGGTGACGTCTGCGGTTGCGCCGGGGAAGTGGAGTTCGGTCCCGAAAAAATGTTGCCGAACAGGTCCGAAAGCCCGCCGCCCGGCGACTGCGCGCAGGCCTCTCCACCCCACATCAGTGCCGCGGCAAGGATCGCCGCGCCGGTTCGCCTCCTCGCCGATGGTACCGTCCGTCGCTTCATGTCCCACCCGTACTGGCCCGAACTATCCGGCTCTCAGGAGGCCTCGTCGCGGTTTCCAATAACTTAACAGAGGCGAGATTTTCGCGAGAGAGGTCTTCCCGATTGTCCCTCACGCTTCACGGACGGATGCTCGGTGCCATCAACCCAGTTTAGGGCTGATCCCTCAGGCTCGCTAATACACCTTCGATGTTGTCAAAGCAGTCGCCGCCCGGCGCCATGGTTTCGATCCGGGCGATCACCGCCTTCAGACTGGCGCGGGTTTCGATCAATCGTGCCTGCAGCGCTTCAACATCGACCAGTTTCTTCCTGAGACTGGCCAGGAGTTTGTCGTGGCTCCGGCCAGTCTTTCCCTGTTGCGGCAGCAGATTCCGGATTTCGTCGAGCGAGAATCCCGCCTGCTGGGCGGTGACAATGATTTCGAGGATTTGTCTCGTTTCGCGCGAATACCGGCGATAGCCGTTCAACCCCCTATCGACTGAGCCGATCAGGCCCTGCGCCTCGTAGTAACGGATACGCGACGGCGCCAATCCCGCTTCCTTTGCAAGTTCGCCGATCTTCATTCACCCGCACCCAACACCTCATCGCCCTCAACTTCCTACTTGACCTTAAAGTTAGCTTTAATCTTAGAACGGTCGCGCCGTCAATCGAGAGGTGCCATGTCTCCGTTCGAATCCCTCACACTTCCCAATGGAACCGTCATTCCCAACCGCATCGCCAAGGCCGCGATGGAGGAAAACATGGCCGACGCCGAGCACGCCCCCTCGGCCGCACTCCTTCAGCTCTATCGGGCGTGGGCCGACGGTGGTGCCGGCCTGATCCTGACCGGCAATGTCATGATCGACCGCCGCGCCATGACCGGACCCGGCGGGGTGGTTCTCGAGGACCCAAGCCAGCTCCAGGCATTTCGCAATTGGGCGCGGATCGGTCGGGCAAAGGGCGCGCAGTTCTGGCTGCAGCTCAATCATCCCGGCCGGCAGATGATGAAAAATCTGGGCCAGGAAACGTGGGCGCCGTCTGCGGTGCCGCTCGATCTCGGCAAGCATTCGAAAATGTTTGCGACGCCGAAGGCGATGACCGAACAGGATGTCCACGAAGTGATCGCCCGCTTCGTCAATGCTGCGCGGCTTGGCGAGCAGGCAGGCTTCTCCGGCGTTCAGATTCATGCCGCGCATGGTTATCTCATCAGCCAGTTCCTGTCGCCGCTGACCAACCGGCGCACCGACCGCTGGGCCGGGTCGCTGGAGAACCGGGCGCGGCTTCTGATCGAAGCCGTCAAAGCCGTTCGCGCCGCCGTGTCGCCCAGCTTCTCCGTTGCGGTAAAATTGAACTCGGCCGATTTCCAGCGCGGCGGCTTCGACGCGGCCGACGCGAAGTGCGTCGTCGGAATGTTGAACGAGCTACCCGTCGATCTGGTGGAGCTTTCGGGCGGCAGTTACGAGGCGCCGGCGATGCAAGGCAGCGCACGCGACGGCCGCACACTGGCACGTGAAGCCTATTTTCTCGAATTTGCGCGCGACATCGCAGCGATCGCAGGGATGCCGGTGATGGTCACCGGCGGCATTCGCCGCATCGGTGTCGTGAAAAAGGTGCTCGACAGCGGGATTGCGATGGCCGGCATCGGCACCGCGCTTGCCATCAAGCCGGATTTGCCGAATGCCTGGCGCAAAGGCGAGGACCCGCGGCCGCAGATCGCGCCGATCAGCTGGAAGAGCAAGCCGCTGGCTTCACTCGCCGGGATGGCCGTGGTGAAATTCCAGCTGCGACGGCTGAGCCAAGGCCGCAAGCCGAACCCCGGCGTTTCCCCGTTCAGGGCGCTGCTTGTCAATCAGCTGCGGACCGCATCGCTGACCCGCAGGTACCGCCATTGGATGGCGTCATCTTCGCCGGCGGCCATCGCCGAGCCGCGCGATCTGCCGGCATCATGATCGACAAACCCGCCAAAATCCGAAGACGGTGTCGATGTATCGCACTAGGCGTGGGCCGCATCAGCGATCTGCTTGCGAGGCTCGGCTGCGGGCGAGCTATCCGCCTCGACGCAACCCGAGAAGCTCAGAGCGCGCTCTATTTGCCTGAGCCCTTGCGATTGACTGCCTGACGGTCATTCTGGTCACGGTTATGTTCGGGGCCCTTTGGCGCTCTTGTCCAGCAACCGATCATGCCATCTGCGGAAGTTGGCGCGAGAGAGGACGAGCCAAAGGAAGCCGGTATCGCCGACCACACATCCGCCTTTGTTCGCGGCTGAAAAACCGTTACGAACGTGCGATAGAAGTGAACCTTCCGCCCGAAGTTCCTTCCGCACGCACCCTCAAAGGCAATTTCCGCCCCATGAAAATCC
>DATBYN010000047.1:0-3621 GCA_036513695.1 Bradyrhizobium sp.
CACCTTTTATGGCTTGCTGACCTGGATGCCGACCTATCTGTTCAAGGTGCACAACTTTGACATCAAGACGCTGGGCGGTGCTTCCTTCATCATATTCTTCTCCGGCTTTGTCGGCGAACTGGTCGGCGGCTGGATTGGTGATTTCTGGCGCAGCCGCGGAGGTTCGCCAAACCTGGTATTCCGGACCTTGTTTGGCATTGCCGCCATATTAGCGACGATGTCGATCTTCTTCGTGGCCTATGTGACGGATCCGGTCGCCGTCGTGGTATTACTGTCCGCCACCCTGTTTTTCCTGCGCTGGTGCGGGATGTATTGGGCCGTTCCCTCGGCGCTCGCGGGTCGCGAGAAATCTGGATTCCTCGGCGGGTGCATGAACCTCGGCGGCAACATTGCCGGCATCCTGACACCGCTGATCGTCGGCTTCATCGTTCAGGCTACCGGATCATACTTCCTGGCCTTGATGTACTTCGCCGCCGCCGGCGTTGCGCTGCTGATCTGTTCGACCTTGATCGACTACAGTCGCAAATTGCCGGTCTGAACACAGTATCGGTGGGATGGAGATAACCGCCCCACCGAGTTCATAACTCCCTCATGAGGCTTTGTATGATGACGCCGCCGGTCCGCCTCGGTATGCTGACCCCATCGTCCAACACCGCGCTTGAGCCGACCACCAGCGCGATGCTGGCCGGCAGTGCGGATATCTCGGTGCATTTCTCGCGCTTCAAGGTTACGGAAATCGCCTTGTCGGAAACTGCGCTGCGCCAATTCGACGACAGTGAAATCCTGCGTGCGGCAGAGCTTCTGGCGCATGCCAAAGTCGAGATCATTGCCTGGAACGGAACATCGGCAAGCTGGCTAGGGTTCGAGCGGGACGAGCGCTTGTGCGAACGTATAACCGAGGCGACCGGCATCCGCGCCTGCACCACTGTGCTCGCCTATCGCGATCTGTTCCGGCGCCTCGGGATTGCGCGCATCGGACTGGTGACGCCCTATCGCAGGGAAGTCCAGGACAAGATCATTGCCAACTGGGGCTCCGAAGGATTGCAGTGTGTCGCGGAGCGGCACCTTTCGCTGCAGGACAATTTTTCATTTGCGGAAGTGCCGGAAGCCGAGGTGGCCGGCTTGATCGAAGACGTCGTGCGCGAGGGCTGCGACGCCGTTGCCGTGGTCTGCACCAACATGCGCGGCGCCGGCGCTGCGCATCGTCTAGAACAGCAGCTCGGAGTCCCGGTATTCGATTCGATTGCGGTAACGCTATGGGCGTGCTTGATCGCGACCGGAATAGATCCGCGGCGCATCCATGGCTGGGGGAGCTTGTTCACGACGCCTGGTCTCGCGGGTCCCGCGAGCCCGCTCGCGGATCGTCCCGGGGATGCTCAAAGGCACCAATCCTCATGAACCGTACAAAATCGGCCGCGATCGGGGCCAAGGCCAAAACCCGGCCCAAGCGGCCACGGGATGTGGCGGCGCTTCCGCGACGGCTGCTCCGCGTGCCGCGAGCCGGCCTCCATGAGCAGGCCGCGACACGGCTTCGTCTGTTGATCGTCCGGGGCGATTTCGCGCCCGGACAACAATTGCTTGAAGCCGATCTGTCCGATGCGCTCGGGGTCTCGCGGACGCCGTTGCGCGAAGCCCTGAAGCAATTGGCGTCCGAAGGTCTGGTCGAGCTTCGCCTCAACCGAACTGCCGTCGTCGCGCCGCTGCGGCGTGACGAATTGATCGAACTGTTCGAGGCGCTGAGCGGCATCGAAAGATGCGCGGCGGAACTCGCCGCAACTCGGATGGAGCCGCGCGATCTGGAGCAACTCGAGGCACTGCAGGCCGGCATCGAATGGCATCACGGCCGCGGCGAAATGCGTCACTACTTTGAGATCAACCAGCAAATTCACGGCGCCATCGTCGGTTTTGCCCGCAACGGCGTGCTGAAGGCTACCCATGACGTGTTGCTGCCGCGCGCGGAGCGCGCGCGCTTCTTCGGCCTGTCGGTTCTGGGACGATGGGATGAATCGATACGCGATCATCAGGAGATTCTGGAAGCGCTCAAGGCCGGCGACGCGAGCCGTGCAGGACAATTGCTTGGGCACCATGTCCGCCGCACCGGTGAGGTCGTGGCCAGTGCGCTGCCGGTGCAGGCGGATGATGCGGATGCCGCGAAACCGCGGCGCAATGTCCGAGCCGCAACGAGAAAGGCCGTTCCGTGAAGATCCTGCTGCTCAATCCCAACACCACCCGCGCCGTGACCGATCTGCTCTATCGCGCCGGCACAAAGGTCATTTCGCCGGGGACCGAACTGGTTGCAGCGACCGCCGAGCGCGGCGTGCCCTATATCGCCACCCGGGCTGAAGCACAGATCGGCGGCGCGATTGCGCTCGAAATGCTGGCTGCGGCCGATTCCAGCGTCGACGCCGCGATCATCGCAGCGTTTGGAGATCCCGGCCTGTTCGGGGCGCGAGAGTTGTTCGATTATCCGGTCGTCGGCCTTGCCGAAGCGGCGATGTTGACAGCCTGTATGCTGGGTCGCCGGTTTTCCATCGTGACATTCGCTCGCGCGCTCGCGCCCTGGTATCAGGAATGCGTCACCATGCACGGGCTCGATGCCCGCTGCGCCGGCATACGCACGCTCGACGGCACGTTCGAGTCCATTTCTGATGTCCAGGCCGAGAAAGAGGACATGCTGGTTTCACTGGCGAACCGCGCGGTCGAACAGGACGATGCCGATGTCGTCATTTTGTCCGGCGCACCGCTGGCTGGCCTGGCAGATAAGGTCCGTGATCGAATTCCGGTCCCGGTGGTCGATCCGACCGCGGCGGCCGTGCGGCAGGCTGAGACGCTCGTCATCCTCAAGCCGCGCAAGGCCACCGCCGGGACGTTTCGTCGTCCGGATCCGAAGCCAACGATCGGGCTGGCGGAGGCACTGGCCGCGGTCATCGAGCACAGGCGCTCCCCTGACGCGAAAGGAGGTTCACTCTAATGCCGTTCGATACCATCATTCGCGGCGGCACGATTGCAACCGCCGCCGACACGTTCGCGTGCGACATCGCCGTCCGTGACGGTCGAATCGCGGCGCTTGGCCACGATCTCGGGGCGGCGGAAACGATCATTGACGCGACGGACCGGCTGGTCTTGCCGGGCGGCATCGACAGCCATGTTCATTTCGCCCAGCCTTCGGGCGACGGCATCATCATGGCCGACGGATTTGCCACAGGCACGCGTTCGGCGGCATTCGGCGGCAACACCACGGTGCTGCCGTTTTGTCTTCAGGAGAAAGGCCAAACGCTTCGCGAGGCGTTGCGGAATTACCACGCGCAGGCGGACGGCGAATGTCATGTCGACGTTGCCTTTCACCTCATCGTCACCGATCCGACGGATCAGGTGCTCGGGCAGGAACTGCCGGCGCTGGTGCAGGACGGCTACACCTCGCTGAAGGTATTCATGACCTATGAAGGCATGGCGCTTTCGGACCGCGAGCTTCTCGAAACAATGGCGGTCGCGCGCGAGACCGGCGCGGTGCTGATGGTGCATGCGGAAAATTTCGATGCCATCCGCTTCCTCACCGACCGCCTCGAACGTGCCGGCAACACCGCGCCGCGCTTTCATGCGACCTCGCGGCCGATCCCGGTC
>DATBYN010000048.1:0-2168 GCA_036513695.1 Bradyrhizobium sp.
GTTCGCGCAGATCCTCGTGATTCCCGAAGAAGCCCCCTTCGAGCTCGAGAGGATGGACGAGGAGGAAGCGGCCGAGCGCGAATTGCAGGCGCGGCGCATCTATAACTCTAGGCCGACGCTGTCGGCCGGCACCGAATGGACCTCGTCCACGGACACCGTGTTCGACGGCACTTATCGGCATCTGCATCGCGCGGCGAAGGAGAAAGCCCGCGAGGAGTAAAGCGATTTCGAGCGAAGCCTGGCGCTTACCATCGTCGTCCCTGCGAAAGCAGGGACCCATACGCCGCGGCGTTTGTGTTGAGAAACGCTGTTCGACGACTTTGGCGCAACAACCAACGCCTGTGGTTATGGGTCCCGGCGTTCGCCCATAGGCGTTAAAATAGTCTTGCGGCGCGGAATCGTCTGTGATTCCAGAGTGTCATGAGACACGAATCACTTCTGAACGAAGACTGGACGAACATTGTTGCCCGGCTTGGCGGGGCGACAACGCTCGATGTTACGGCGCGCGCGACGAAAGCTTTCTTGCGCCCGCGAGAGATCACCAATGCGGTGGATTTGCTGCGACTGATCCTGGCCTATTGTCTGGGCGAGCGAGGGTTGCGATCGACCGCGGCATGGGCGACGTCGGTCGGCCTTGTCGATATTTCCAGCGTAGGCCTGTTGTATCGCTTGCGTCAGTGCGGGGACTGGCTCGCGTTGCTGGTGGGTCAGACGCTTGCTGCCGCCGCGCCGCAAGCAAGCCATGGCCGGATGATCCGTATCATCGACGCCACCACCGTGCCGAAGAAAGGACTAGCGGCTCGGAAGAAGAACGAGTTGTGGCGCATTCACAGCGCGTTCGATCTTCCGCAGGAACGCTTTGGCCACTTCGAACTAACCGATCAGCAGGCGGGCGAGGCGCTCGACCGGATACCGGTGGTTGCCGGCGAGATCCGCCTTGCCGATCGTGCCCATTTGCAACCGGACCGCATGGCAACCGTGATCGAAGCTGGCGCCGACGTCGTGATCCGGGCCGGCTGGAAGAGCGCATGCTGGCTCGATGGCCAAGGCGATGCGCTCGATCTTGTCGCCGAGTTGCGCAAGGCGGCGGCCCGCGGACTGATCGATCGGCCGATTTGGATAAAACGCAAGTGCGGCGAGCCGCTCGCCTTGCGTCTGGTCGCGATCAAGAAGCCGCCGCAGGCTGCTGCCGAGGCGCGACGCAAGGCGCGTCGGGCCGCACAGCGCGGAGGCCATCAGCTCGCGAAGCAAACGCTCGACGCCGCCGATTGGGTGATCCTGGTAACCTCACTCAAGCCGGAGGACTTCTCAACCGCGGATGTTCTCGCGCTCTATCGCCTGCGATGGCGCATTGAACTCGGCTTCAAACGGCTGAAGAGCCTGATCGGCCTGAAGGGGCCACCAGGAACCGACGAGCGCTCCGCCAGACCTCATGTGCTAGCTCATCTATTGATGATTCTTCTGCTCGAGCCGCTCATCGGCGAACTCGAGGACTCTCCCCGCTTGGCCGAAGCCGCCTGACACCGCCTGGTGCCTGGCGTCTGCTCCAGCATCTCATCGCCTCGCTACTCCAAGCCGTGATTCCACAGCCCACGATCGGCCGCTTGCGCCGGGCAAAGTTGGCCCTCCGACGACATCTCTACGAGCCGCCAAGAAAACGTCAGTATCAAACGATGTTCCCGCTATCTTAACGCAAATGGGCGTTCGCCGGGACGACGAGGATGGTGGGTGGCTGTTTGAAAAGTGAATCCGTAATAATTGCTTTTGCTGCTCGCACCTACATCGCAAAGAAAAAGCCCGCCGTCATTTGCGACGGCAGGCTTTTCGGCACGCAAGCCAACTTTCTGCGGCCGTTACGCACGCAGCGCTTACAAAACTTGATGGATGGAAGAGGCGTAAGACGCCGCTTAAGAGATGACGTCGGCGGTGACGCGGCCGACGCCGGCGCTGGTCAGGCCGATCGCGCGGGCAGCGCCGGTGGACAGATCCAGCACCCGGCCCCGGACGAACGGACCTCGGTCGTTGACGGTGACGATGACGCTCTGGCCGCCATGGGTGACGCGCAGCTTGGTGCCGAACGGCAGGGTGCGGTGGGCCGCCGTCATGGCGTTGGAGTTCATGCGCTGGCCGGAAGCGGTTCGGCTGCCGGATTCACTGCCGTAGAAGGA
>DATBYN010000049.1:0-22851 GCA_036513695.1 Bradyrhizobium sp.
CCCCGCATCGACCGACTGATGTCGTCGCGCAAATCGAAAAACGGCTGGACCGATTCTTCGGTCGCCGACGGCGCGCCGGCCGAGTGAGGGGGTAACCATGCTGATAGGCCACCAGCCCAAGGAATTCCTGCTCGCGGTCGAAGCGCTCACGGTCTCCTTCGATGGTTTCAAAGCGGTCAATGATCTCTCCTTCTATGTCGAGGAGAACGAAATCCGCGTCATCATCGGCCCCAACGGCGCCGGCAAGACCACCGTGCTCGACCTGATCTGCGGCAAAACGAAAGCGACGTCGGGCTCGATCCAGTTCCGCGGCCAGGAACTGACAAAGCTGAAGGAAAACCAGATCGTGAAGGCCGGCGTCGGCCGAAAATTCCAGACGCCGTCGATCTTCGACGATCTCACCGTGTTCGAGAATCTCGAAATCTCCTATCCGCGCGGGCGCACCGTGTTCGGCTCGCTGACCTTCAAGCGCGACGCCGCGGTTCGCGAGCGCGTTGAGGAAGTCTCCGAGATGATCTTCCTGAAAGACCGCCTCAACGTTTACGCGGCGCAATTGAGCCACGGCCAGAAGCAATGGCTCGAGATCGGCATGCTGCTGATCCAGAATCCGGACCTGCTGATGCTCGACGAACCCGTTGCCGGCATGAGCGTCAGCGAGCGCGTCAAGACCGCGGAATTGCTCAACCGCATCATCAAGGACCGCTCGGTGCTGGTGATCGAGCACGACATGAAATTCGTCGAGGACATCGCGCACAAGGTCACGGTGCTGCACCAGGGCCAGATCCTCTCCGAGGGCACGATGGAAAAGGTCAAGAACGACCCTAAGGTCATCGAAGTCTATTTGGGTCACTAGGATTCGGAAGGACAAGGAGCGTTTGATGCTGGCGATCTCGGATCTTCATGTCGCTTACGGCCAGAGCGAAGTGCTGCACGGCCTCAACGTGTCGGTGGCGGCCAACGAGATCGTCGCGATCATGGGCCGCAACGGCATGGGCAAGACCACGCTGATGAAGTCGCTGATGGGCATCCTGCCGACCAAGAGCGGCTCGGTGACCATGGAAGGCACCGAGCTCAGCAAACTGCAGAGCTATGAACGCGTCGCCAAGGGCCTCGCTTATGTGCCGCAGGGGCGGATGATCTTCTCCACTATGACGGTGAAGGAGAACATCGAGACCGGTCTCGTCGTATCCGGCGAATCCGAGGTGCCCGGCAATATCTACGAATTGTTCCCGGTGCTCTTGGAAATGAAGAATCGCCGCGGCGGCAATCTCTCCGGCGGCCAGCAACAACAGCTCGCGATCGCGCGTGCGCTCGCGACAAAACCCAAAGTGCTGCTGCTGGATGAGCCGACCGAAGGTATCCAGCCGTCGATCATCAAGGACATGGCGCGGACGCTCAAGCGCATCCGCGACGAACGCGGATTGTCGATCGTGGTTTCCGAGCAGGTCCTGAGCTTCGCGCTCGATATCGCCGACCGGGTGCTGGTGATCGAGAACGGCGAGATCGTGCGTGATGACGCGCGCGCAAGCGTCGATGCCGCGCAGATCTCGAAATATTTGTCCGTCTAAATCCACCGTAGCTTGTAAACAGGGGAGCTTTCGATGCCAGAAACACTGATCAAAGTCGATCTCACGAAATCGGCCTACGAAAACGACATGATCCACAATCGCTGGCATCCCGATGTGCCGATGGTGTCATGGGTCAGCCCGGGCGACGATTTCATCATCGAGACCTATGACTGGACCGGCGGCTTCATCAAGAATAACGATTCCGCCGACGACGTGCGCGACATCGATTTGTCGATCGTGCACTTCCTGTCCGGCCCGATCGGGGTCAAAGGCGCCGAGCCCGGCGATCTCCTGGTGGTCGATCTGCTCGATGTCGGACCGCTGAAGGAGAGCCTGTGGGGCTTTAACGGCTTCTTCTCCAAGAAGAACGGCGGCGGCTTCCTGACCGATCATTTCCCGCTGGCGCAGAAATCGATCTGGGACATCGAGGGCCTCTATACGTCGTCGCGCCACGTTCCCGGTGTGAATTTCGCCGGCCTCATTCACCCCGGCCTGATCGGCTGCCTGCCGGATCCGAAATTGCTCGCGACCTGGAACGAGCGCGAGACCGCGCTGATCGCGACCAACCCCACGCGCGTGCCCGGGCTCGCCAATCCGCCTTTCGCCCCGACCGCCCATGCCGGCCGGGCGAAAGGCGACGCCAAGGCCAAAGTTGGCGCCGAAGGCGCGCGCACGGTGCCGCCGCGCGAACATGGCGGCAATTGCGACATCAAGGACCTGTCGCGCGGCTCGAAAATCTACTTCCCGGTCTACGTGCCCGGCGGCGGGCTGTCGATGGGCGATTTGCATTTCAGCCAGGGCGATGGCGAGATCACCTTCTGCGGCGCGATCGAGATGGCGGGCTGGCTGCATCTCAAGGTCGACATCATCAAGGATGGCGTCAGCAAATACGGCATCAAGAATCCCGTCTTCAAGCCGTCGCCGATCACGCCGAACTACAAGGATTATCTGATCTTCGAGGGCATCTCAGTCGACGAGCAGGGCAAGCAGCATTATCTCGATGTCCACATCGCCTACCGGCAGGCCTGCCTGAACGCGATCGAGTATCTCAAGAAGTTCGGCTATTCGGGCGCGCAGGCCTATTCGATCCTGGGAACGGCGCCGTGCCAGGGCCACATCTCCGGCGTGGTCGACGTCCCCAATGCCTGCGCCACGCTGTGGCTGCCGACCGAAATCTTCGACTTCGACATCATGCCGTCGTCGGCAGGCCCCATCAAGCATATCAAGGGCGACATCCAGATGCCGCTGTCACAGGACAAATAGCTCCCTGCGCGACGGGATGCGGGACGGCGCGTGATATGCCGCCCCGCATCCGCCGCCGCGAATGTTTTTTGTGAGCAGCGCGAGGAAAAAAGATGCCGGTCTACGAATATCTCTGCAATGATTGCGGCCCGTTCACGGATATGCGGCCGATGGCCGAATGCGACGCGCCGCAGGACTGCCCGCAGTGCACAAGCGTGTCGCCGCGCGTGATCTTGACCGCGCCGAATTTCCTCTGCATGCCGGCCACAGCGCGCAAGGCGCATGCCACCAACGAGCGCTCAGCCAATGCCCCCAAAACGCTCGGTGAATACAAGGCCTCGCACAAGCCCGGCTGCGGCTGTTGCTCGACCAAGCCCTCGCGCCTCGTCAGGCAAACAAAAAGTGGCGGAAAAAGTTTTCCGACTGCGCGCCCGTGGATGATCAGCCATTGATAGGCGCCTCAGGCGTCGGCGGATCGCGACACCTGCTAAGACCCGCTGCCCTTGAGGACAAAATTTTGGCGGAACGGCCGTGTCGATACGTCCTGCACCAGCGGCACCGATAGGCGGCAAATCAATCCCTCGGAACGCCAGTCGAACTCCGCTTGCCCGCCGAGTTGGGATTCTATGCTCGTGATCACGCTTCTGGTTCCGAACCCGCGGGATGCCGGCTTCTCGACGACAGGGCCATCCCTCTCTTCCCACACCATCCGCAGCACATCCGCCTCAATCTCCCATCGGATGGAGATGCGGCCCGACACCGTGGATAGCGCGCCGTATTTGGCCGAATTGGTTACCAGTTCGTGTAGCGCCAGCGCCAGCGTCTGCGCGGTGGCCGGCTGCAGCTGAATCTCCGAGCCGCCGAATGCGATCTGATCGCCGGTGGAATAGGGCGCGAGCTCTTCATCGACCAGCCGGCCGATTTCCGCGCCCTGCCAGCTCGACAATGAGAGCACGGTATGCACTCGCGCCAGCGCATTGATCCGTCCTTCCACCGCGCGGATATAGGCCTTGACGTTCTCGCCGCGTGTCAGCCGGACGATGGATTGCGCCAGCGCCAGCGCATTCTTGGCGCGGTGATCGACTTCTCGCGCCAGCAGATTTTGCCGTTCTTCGGCCCGCTTCCGTTCGGTGATGTCGATGGTGACGCCGCTGACGCGCACCACGCGGCCGCCTCTGTCGACGGTTGCGGCCGCCGTGCCGACACACCAGCGGACTTCGCCATCCGGCCGTTTGATCCGGAACTCGGTCTCATAGGATCGCGCGCCCTTGTTGAACTGGGCCATCGCCTTGCGCAGTTCACCGATATCATCGGGATGAAGCAACGCCTGAAGGCTCGCCAGCGTCACGACAAAGCTCTCGGGATCGACGCCACAGATGCGGTATTGGCCTTCGTCCCACATCCAGTCGCCGTTGACCCAGTCCCAATCCCAGGAACCCATTCTGCCGGCTGCGATGGCGAGGCTGCGGCGCTGCTCGCTTTCGAGCAGCCTTGCGTTCGATTGCTCGAGTTCCGCGGTGCGGGCGCGAACGCGATCTTCAAGCTCGGCGTTGAACCGCTCCAGCTGACGCGTTTTGCGGTAGAGTTCGGCGAACACCCGGATTTTGGCGCGCAACACCTCCGGAACGACCGGTACCGGGACATAGTCCACCGCGCCCATCTCGTAGCCGCGCAGCCGGTCCAGATCGGAGACCTGAATGGCGGAAATGAAGATCATCGCCGTCTTCTGGAAGCGCGGATGTTCCCGGATCATCGCGGCGAGCTCAAAACCGTCCAGTTCCGGCATGCAAACGTCGACCAGAATAACGGCGACCTCGTTCTTGAGCAGATATTCGAGCGCCTCGCGCCCGGATGCCGCGGAAACAAGATTTTCTCCGAGTTCCTTTAGTATGACCTCATAGGCAAGCAGCTTCGCCGGCTGATCATCGACCAGAAGGATGTTTACTTTTTCGTGTTCCATCATCTGCTTCACCAATCAGCGGTGTAACCACATGCGTATGGCGAGCAGCAACTGCTCGGTGTTGACGGGCTTTGCCAGATAATCGGAGGCGCCGGCCTCAAGGCATTTTTCACGGTCGCCTTTCATTGCCTTGGCGGTCAGGGCGATGATCGGGAGCCGGCGGAACGACGGGTTCTCGCGGATAGCGCCTATGGTCTGATAGCCGTCCATCTGCGGCATCATGATATCCATCAGGACAATTGCGATCTCGGGGCTGGATCCGACCAGCGCGACCGCCTCGCTGCCGGTCGTTGCGGTGAGAACCTTCATGCCGCGCCGTTCCAGAACGCTGGACAGCGCGAAGATGTTCCGGGCGTCGTCGTCGACCAGCAATACGGTCCGGCCGACCAGGTCCTCGTCGGAACTGTTGAGTTTCTCCAGCATGCGTTGCTTCTCGATCGGCAGTTCCGTGATCACGCGATGCAGGAACAGCGAGGTTTCGTCCAGCAGGCGCTCCGGCGATTCCACGCCCTTCACCACGATGCTTCGCGCCATGGTGTGCAGTTCGGCATCCTCTTCGACCGAAAGCTCGCGGCCGGTGAAGACGACGACGGGCACGTTGGACAAGGTCTCGTCGTTGCGGATGTTGTCGAGCACCTCGAACCCGCTCATGTCCGGAAGCCGCAAATCGAGCACCACGCAGTCGCACGGCTGCTCGCGCAAGGTCGAGAGCGCTCCGGCGCCGGTGTCGGTAGTGACGATCTCAATGTCGTGATGGTCCAACAGTTCCCTGATGCTCATCTGTTCCGCCGCATTGTCCTCGACGATCAGCAGCCGTTTGCGGCGGGGCCTTGCGTATTCCTTGATCTGAGACAGCGCCGCACTGACGCCTTCGGTCGTGGTCGGCTTGCTGACAAAGGAGAACGCGCCGCGCGCCAAAGCGTGCTGCCGGTCTTCGTCCAGCGTGATGATTTGAACCGGGATGTGCCGCGTCAACGGGTTATGCTTCAACTGGCTGAGCACAGTCCAGCCGAGCATATCGGGCAGGAACACATCGAGTGAAACCGCGGTGGGCTGGAACTGCTTGGCGAGCTCCAGGGCTTCGGTGCCGCGGGCCGCGACCAGAACCTTGAACCCCTTGTCGCGCGCCAGATCGATCAAGACGCGCGCATAATGCGGATCGTCCTCGACGATCAAAAGAATTGCATCGCCTGGATCGAGATTGAGCCGGTCGTCCGGAAGCTGTTCGATGACGCGCTCCTGGGTCGTGACCTGCAGCGCCGGCGCCGGGGTGTATTGCGACAGCGCGCTTGCGCGGGGCGCTACCGTCGGTCCGGAATATTTCAATGGCAGATAGAGCACGAAGGTAGAGCCCTTGCCGGGCGTGCTTTGCAGATGGATTTCGCCGCCCAACAGGCTTGCAAGCTCGCGGCTGATGGCAAGGCCCAAGCCAGTGCCGCCATATTTGCGGCTGGTGCCGGCATCGGCCTGTTGAAACGCCTCGAAGATCAGCTTCTGCTTTTCCAGGGGAATGCCGATGCCGGTGTCGGCGACCTCGAAGGCGATCACGGCGGGAGCGTGGTTGAGCACGGGATGCTCGGCGCCCCAGCCGCCGAGCGCCGCCGACACGCGAAGGCGCACGCCGCCCTCGGCGGTGAATTTGAACGCGTTCGACAGCAGATTTTTCAAGACCTGCTGCAGACGTTTGGAGTCGGTGACGATGCTGCGCCCCAGATTGGGATCGATCTCGACGGTAAACGACAATTGCCGGTTTTCCGCTTCGTGACGGAACGGGCGCCCCACCGTTTCCAAGAGGTTGGAGGTGAGAATTTCTTCCGCATCCACCGTTACCGTCCCGGACTCGATCTTGGACAGGTCGAGGATGTCGCTGATCAAGTTCAACAGGTCGGTGCCGGCGCCGTGGATGGTGCGCGCAAATTCGACCTGCTTGTGCGACAAATTGCCGTCGGGGTTTTCGGAAAGCTGCTGGCCGAGGATCAAGATGCTGTTGAGCGGCGTTCGCAGCTCATGCGACATGTTGGCCAGGAATTCGGACTTGTATTTCGATGTCAGCGCAAGCTCGGTGGCTTTTTCCTCCAACGCGCGCCGCGCCTGCTCGATTTCCTGATTCTTGCGTTCGACCTCGACGTTGCGCTCGGCGAGCTGTTGCGCCTTCTGCTCGAGCTGCTCGTTGGTCTGCTGCAATTCTTTCTGTTGCGTCTGCAGCTCGCCGGCGAGCTGCTGGAATTGCTTCAGCAAGCCTTCGGTCTGCATGGTGGCTTCGATCGAGTTGAGCACGATGCCGATACTGTCGGTAAGCTGCTCAAGGAAGGTCATCTGCGACGTCGTGAACGAAGAGACGGAGGCGAGCTCGATGACGGCCTTGACCTGGTTCTCGAACAGGACCGGAAGCACCACGAGATTCTTCGGCACCACCCGCAACAGCGCCGAATTGATCGGGACCGCATCGGTCGGGATGTCGGATATCAGCCGCTGCCGCTTGTCCATCGCGCATTGCCCGATCAGGCCTTCGCCGAATTGCACGATTTGCTGATGGGGAACGATGCCGTCGCCGGCATAAGCCGAAAGCAGGCGCAGCTGCGGACTATCCTCGTTCTCGACCTGGTAGATCACGCCCATGTGGGCATTCACCAGTGGCGTCAGCTCGGTCAGCAGCAGCCGGCCGACGGTCGTCAGGTCGCGCTGGCCCTGCAGCATGTTGGTGAATTTGGCGAGGTTGGTCTTCAGCCAGTCCTGCTCGGTATTGACGTCGGTGGTCAGCCTCAAATTGCCGATCATCGTATTGATGTTGTCTTTGAGCTCCGCGACTTCGCCCCTAGCGTCGACCTGGATCGAACGGGTCAGGTCGCCCTTGGTCACCGCGGTCGCAACCTCGGCGATGGCACGAACCTGCGAGGTCAAATTGGCCGCCAACAGGTTGACGTTGCCGGTCAGGTCCTTCCAGGTGCCGGCAGCACCTGGCACGTTGGCCTGGCCGCCAAGACGGCCTTCGACGCCGACTTCGCGCGCCACGCTGGTGACCTGATCGGCGAAGGTCGCCAAGGTCTCGGTCATGTTGTTGATGGTGTCGGCAAGGGCTGCGACTTCGCCCTTCGATTTCACCGTCAGGTTCTGTTTGAGGTCGCCGTTGGCGACCGCGGTCACCACCTTGACGATGCCGCGCACCTGCTCGGTCAAATTGGCCGCCATGAAGTTGACGGTGTCGGTCAGGTCTTTCCAAGTGCCGGCGACGCCCGGGACCTGCGCCTGGCCGCCGAGCTTGCCTTCGGTACCGACCTCGCGCGCGACGCGCGTGACTTCGCCGGCAAACGCATTGAGCTGGTCGACCATCGTGTTGATGGTGTTTTTCAGTTCGAGGATCTCGCCCTTGACGTCGACGGTGATCTTGCGCGACAGGTCGCCGCGCGCCACCGCCGTGGTGACTTCGGCGATGTTGCGGACTTGCGTGGTGAGGTTGGCGGCGAGCAGGTTGACGTTGTCGGTGAGGTCCTTCCAGGTGCCGCCGACGCCGGGCACCACGGCCTGACCGCCCAATCGGCCTTCGGTGCCGACCTCGCGCGCCACGCGCGTCACTTCGGCCGCGAACGAGCGCAACTGCTCGACCATAGTGTTCAGGGTGTCTTTGAGCAGCAGGATTTCGCCGCGCACGTCGACCGTGATCTTCTTCGACAAGTCGCCGCCGGCGATCGCGGTCGCGACTTCGGCGATGTTGCGGACCTGCGCGGTCAGGTTCGAGGCCATGAAGTTGACGTTGTCAGTAAGATCCTTCCAGGTGCCGGCGACCTCGGGCACTTCGGCCTGACCGCCGAGCTTGCCTTCAGTGCCGACCTCGCGCGCCACGCGCGTGACTTCGGAGGCGAACGCGTTGAGCTGGTCGACCATGGTGTTGATGGTGTTTTTCAGCTCGAGGATTTCGCCCTTGACGTCGACCGTGATCTTGCGCGACAGGTCGCCGCGCGCCACCGCCGTGGTCACTTCGGCGATGTTGCGCACTTGCGCGGTCAGATTGCCCGCCATCGAGTTGACGCTGTCGGTCAAATCCTTCCAGGTGCCGGCGACGCCGGGCACGTTGGCCTGTCCGCCGAGGCGGCCTTCGGTGCCGACTTCGCGCGCCACGCGCGTCACCTCGCCGGCGAACCGGTTGAGCTGGTCGACCATGGTGTTCAGCGTTTCCTTCAATTGAAGGATTTCGCCGCGCACATCGACCGTGATCTTGCGCGAAAGGTCGCCGCCGGCGATGGCGGTTGCGACTTCAGCGATATTGCGAACCTGCGCCGTCAAATTGCCCGCCATCGAGTTGACGCTGTCGGTCAAATCTTTCCAGGTGCCGGCGACGCCGGTCACCTGGGCCTGGCCGCCGAGCTTGCCGTCGGTACCGACTTCGCGCGCCACGCGCGTGACTTCGCTGGCAAACGCGTTGAGCTGGTCGACCATGGTGTTGAGCGTTTCCTTCAATTGAAGGATTTCGCCCGACACGTTGACGGTGATCTTCTTCGACAGGTCGCCTTTTGCCACGGCGGTCGCGAC
Source organism: Bradyrhizobium sp. (assembly GCA_036513695.1). Classification (GTDB taxonomy): domain Bacteria; phylum Pseudomonadota; class Alphaproteobacteria; order Rhizobiales; family Xanthobacteraceae; genus Bradyrhizobium. The sequence continues at coordinate 9,298 of DATBYN010000049.1, forward strand.
TTCGGCGATGTTGCGAACCTGGCCGGTGAGGTTACTGGCCATCGAATTGACGCTGTCGGTGAGGTCCTTCCAGGTACCGGCGACGCCGCGCACCAGCGCCTGGCCGCCCAGTTTGCCTTCAGTGCCGACCTCGCGCGCCACGCGCGTAACTTCGCCGGCAAAGGCGTTGAGCTGGTCGACCATGGTGTTGATGGTGTCTTTGAGTTCGAGGATTTCACCGCGCACGTCGACCGTGATCTTTTTCGACAAGTCGCCATTGGCAACCGCGGTCGTCACTTCGGCGATGTTGCGGACCTGCGCGGTCAAATTGCTCGCCATCGAGTTGACGCTCTCGGTCAGGTCCTTCCAGGTGCCGGCGACGCCGAGCACGTTGGCCTGCCCGCCCAGCCTTCCGTCGGTGCCGACTTCGCGCGCGACGCGCGTCACTTCGCCGGCGAAGGCGTTGAGCTGGTCGACCATGGTGTTGAGCGTCTCTTTGAGCTGCAGGATTTCGCCCGACACGTTCACCGTGATCTTTTTCGACAGGTCGCCGCCGGCGATCGCGGTGGCGACGTCGGCAATGTTGCGGACCTGCGCGGTCAGGTTCGAGGCCATGAAGTTGACGTTGTCGGTGAGGTCCTTCCAGGTTCCGGCGACCCCAGGCACCTGGGCCTGGCCGCCGAGCTTGCCTTCGGTACCGACCTCGCGGGCAACGCGCGTCACTTCCGACGCAAACGAATTGAGCTGGTCGACCATCGTGTTGATGGTGTCCTTTAGCTCCAAGATTTCGCCGCGGACGTCGACCGTGATTTTTCGCGACAGGTCGCCACGGGCCACTGCGGTGGTGACATTGGCGATATTGCGGACCTGCGCGGTCAGATTGCCGCACATCGCATTCACGGAGTCGGTCAGGTCTTTCCAGGTGCCGGCGACGCCGGGGACGATGGCCTGGCCGCCGAGCTTGCCGTCGGTGCCGACTTCGCGGGCGACGCGCGTGACTTCGGAGGCAAACGAGCGAAGCTGATCCACCATCGTGTTGATGGCTTCCTTCAGCTGCAGGATTTCGCCGCGGACGTCGACCGTGATCTTTTTGGACAAGTCGCCGTTGGCCACCGCAATGGTGACTTCGGCGATGTTGCGAACCTGGCCGGTGAGGTTATTGGCCATGGAATTGACGCTCTCGGTCAAATCCTTCCAGACGCCGGTCACTTCGGGGACCTGCGCCTGACCGCCGAGCTTGCCCTCGGTGCCGACTTCGCGCGCCACCCGCGTCACCTCGGAGGTGAACACGCTGAGCTGCTTGATCATGGTGTTGACGATGTTGGCCGACTGCAAAAATTCGCCGCCCAGTGGGCGGCCATCGACATCGAGCTGTACGGTCTGCAGAAGGTCGCCCTGCGCGACGGCGGCGACCGCGCGCGTCACCTCGCGTGTCGGCCACAGCAAATCATCGATCAGGGTGTTGACCGAGCCCTCCATGTCGGCCCATGAGCCGCTGGCAAGGCCGAACTTGACGCGCTGCCGGGTCTTTCCTTCGCGGCCGACGACCTGGCCGACCCGCTCGAGCTGTTGCGCCATCCGCTGATTGGCGGCGACGATCTCATTGAAGGTGTCGGCGATCTTGCCTTCGATGCCGAGATGATCGCCGGTCATGCGTACCGAGAAATCGCCGCTGCGCATCGCCTGCAGCGCGTGCAGCAATTCCTGCGAAGGGTCCGGCTTGCCGTTGGTGAAGGATTTGTCTTTGGCGCGACGTCGGGTGGATGGAGCGGCGGAGCCGAGATCACTCATAGCAATCCCCTGAAAGCGATTGCGCACCCGAATCGCACGGTGCGGGTCAATTTTTTGCGCAGCATCAAATCGCGCGGACGATTCCAAATCAAGCGAAATACCGGAGACCTTTCAGATATTTAGGTTCCCGGAAATTCGGAGCAAGAGCAACAATGCGGGTATGGAACTTTTGTTCCCGAGGGCAAAATAATTGATTTAGCTCGCGGAACCGGATCTGCGCGGGCTTTACTGCCGCTTTTGGTTCGGCTTTCTCGGCGGGCGCGGGTTGTCGTCGCTTGCGCCTTGCGGGTCGAATTTGCGGGTCACCTTGTTGGCTGATTCGCTGATGTCGGCCAGCGAGCGGCGGCCTTCCTCCATCAACACGCCCGACTTCTTGTTAAAACTTTCGGCCAATTCTCTGATCGATTTTACCTTCTCGTACAGTTCGTCGGCATTTCCGCGCAAAAGGCCTGGCACGACGCGATCGATCTTCGCCATGGCGCCGTCAAAGCTTGCGAAGGCGTTGTCGGCCTTGCCGATGATGCTGTCGATCGCTTCGCCCTTGTTCGCCAGCGACGCCGTATAGGTCTCGAAATTCTGCAGCGTCGTTTTGACCGTCGATTGATTGCCGACCAGGATGCGGTCGACATTATGCAGGGAGTCGCGGATCGATTCGGTCTCGCTCAGATCGGCGGTCAGGATCGGAATGCCGTCCTCATCCAGCGGCACCGGAGCCGCGGCCGCAGCACCGCCGACCAGCGATATCGCCGAAATGCCGGTCAGCCCCTGGGCCTCCAGGCCCACCACCGTGTCCTTGCGGATCGGGGCGCTGTTGTCCACCATGACCATGGCGACGATCTTGCGCGGGCTCTCGAGTTTCAGCGACATGATTTGCCCGACCTGAACCCCGTCGAAGTTGACGCTGCCGCCTTTGTGCAGGCCACTGAGAGAACCTTCGAACACGATGCGAAGCGGGCTCCGCTGCCTGATCTCGTGGATTTTCTGGAACCCGAGCAGGCCGATGAACGCCGCGGCGATCACCGCAAGCGTCGTGGACCCGATCATCCGATTGCTGGCCTTCATTATTGTCTCGGGGGCTGGCAGGCGAAGTGCCGAGTAAAGAGAGTCTAGGCGCACGTCGCCGTTTCATTTTACGGGCAAAGCCAAGCGAGCGAAAGGGGAGGCGATACCGGTTGACGACGGTTACGGCGCAATATCACCTGGTTGACGAGGACGTGCCGCCCAGCTTCAAAAAATCGGTTACGACCCGATTGAAATCGTCCGCCTGTTCAAGCTGTGGCAGATGGCCGGCGTTGTCGATCACGACCAGCCGTGAGCCGCTAATGTCACGAAGCAGACGCTCACCCGTACGTTCGGGCGGGCCAACCAGTTCGTCGTATTTCCCCCAAACAATGAGTGTCGGCGCTTTGATCGTACGCATCTCTTCCTCAGTCATTCCGCCGATCCCGCTAGCTCCGCTTTCAAGCAGCTTGGAAATTGTAAAAGCCGATCGCAATCGCAGTTCGAGGTTTTCATCGACCATCGCGTCCGTAACCAGAGACTTGTTGTGAAACAATATCCGGAAGAATTCCCGGGTCTCTTGGCGGGTTACACCGTTTTGGATTTGCCGCCAATGCGGGTCGCGCGGCGGCGGCGCCGCAGCCCCGGCTGGAAGCCTATAGGGCGGCATGTCGGAAAGTATGAGACGATCAACCGTATCCGGATAATGGATGGCGGTGTAGGCCGCGACGCCGGCGCCCATCGAGTTTCCGACCAGCGACGCCTTGGGTATTCCAATGACCTTCAGGAATTCGATCAGGAACTCCGACAGCATACCGGTGTGGTAATTCGCTAACGGCTTGTCCGACTGGCCAAAGCCGATTTGGTCGGGAGCGATGATCCGGAAGCTCGCCGCCAGAGGCCCGATGTTGGGGGCCCACCGCGAGCCGTCACCCCCGAGCCCATGCAGGAGCACCACAGGGCTGCCGTTGCCAGCCTCGAGGTAATGTATCTTGAAGCCGAGTACGGTCGCGTCCTTTTCGATGACAGAATGGGTTTGGGACGCTGCCGTGGAAGTCAGGCAGAAAAGCAGTGCAGCGCTAGTTGTTAGTCTGGAGATCATCGCGTGAGACCCTCTGCCGATGGTTCCTGCGCCCACAGGAGTACCGCGACAGCAAATCCGTAGCAAATTCTGCATCTGCCTCGGGAGCCTGCCATCGGGCGCACATTCGCGCGACCCGTTGGCTCGCAATGATAGGCAATCACGTCAGCGTCCATTCCTCGGCGCTGGCGCCGGCGAGCGCGCGGACGCGGGCTTCGTCGGCAGCTAGTTCCTGGGCGGGGCCGGAATAGACCACGATGCCGTCATCGAGCACATAAGCGTTGTCGGCAATTTCGAGACTCATGCGCGCGTTCTGTTCGACTAGCAGAACGGAAATGCCCTCGGCCTTCATCTGCTGGACGATGTGGAACACTTCGCGCACGATCAGCGGTGCCAGGCCTTGGGAAGGCTCATCGAGAATCAAAAGCCGCGGATTCAAGAGCAGCGCCCGGCCGATCGACAGCATCTCCTGCTCGCCGCCGGATAGCTGGCGGCCGCGATTGAGCTTGCGCTCCTCCAGGCGCGGGAAAAGCTTATAGATTCGCTCGATGGTCCACGGGCCGCCGCGCTCGAGCGGGACTTTGAGATTTTCCTCGACGCTGAGATTGGCGAAGACGCGCCGGCCCTCCGGCACATAGCCGACCCCCAGGGCTGCAACCCTAAAGGTCGGCCAGCGCGTGGTGTCCTCGCCGAAGATCGTGATCTTGCCTTCGCGCGCCGGCGTCAGGCCCATCAGGCTGCGCAGCGTCGTGGTCTTGCCGGCGCCGTTGCGTCCGAGCAGCGCGGTGATCTTGCCCTCGGCGACCTCGAGACTGACGCCATGCAGGATGTGGCTCTTGCCGTAATACGTGTGGAGGCCTTCGGCTGATAGGGCTGCGGTCATGCGGCATTGCCCAGATAGGCGGCCTGAACGGTCTCGTTGGCGGCGATCTCCTTCGGCGTGCCCTGCGCCAGCATGCGGCCCTGATCGAGCACGCAGATGCGATCGGCGAGATGAAACACCACGCGCATATCATGCTCGATCAGCACGATGGTGTAGTTGGAGTCGCGGTGCAGCCGGCGGATCAATTGGGTGATCTGAAAGGTTTCCTGGTCGCCCATACCGGCGGTCGGCTCGTCGAGCAAAAGCAGATGCGGTTTTAACGCCAGTGCCATCGCGATCTCGGCGGCACGCTGATCGCCATGCGCGAGCTCGCCGACGAGGCGGTCGGTCTTGGCTTCGAGCGAAACCAGCTTGAGCGTCTCCTCGACGCTCGCGTGGACTTTTGCGGCTTCCGCGCGATTGATCCAGGGCCGCAACCGATAGCCGCCGGCTACTTCGGCGGCGACACGGACGTTTTCGAACACGGTGAGCTCGGGAAAAATCTCGGTGATCTGGAACGTTCGGGCCATGCCGAGCGTGACGCGCTCATGGGTCGAAAGTCTTGTGATGTCGCGGCCATCGAAGGTGATGCTGCCTGTGGTCGGCGGAAAAAATCCGCTTATCAGGTTGAAGAACGTGGTTTTCCCCGCGCCGTTCGGCCCGATGATCGCACACATTTCTCCCTTCGCGACATTCAGCGACACCTCGCGGACCGCGACGAGATTGCCGAACCGCTTGGTGACGTTGTTGATCTCGAGAACGTTCATGCCTTGCTCCGCTGGATGAAACCAAGCAATCCCCGCGGGAAGAACAGCACCACCAGCACGAACAGTAGCCCAACGAACGACATCCAGTTGACGGTGATGCTGGACAGATAATCCTGCAGCACCACGAACACGGTGGCGCCTAACAATGGCCCCCAAAAGCTTCGCATCCCGCCCATCACCGCCATCATCACGAAATCGCCGGACTGGCTGTAATGCAGCCCCCTCGGATCGGCGAAATTATTGACCAGCGCATAGAGCGCTCCGGCAAATCCCATGAAGAAGCACGATAGCGTGAACGCGATCCAGATGTGGCGCTCGACAGGAATGCCGAGGAAGCGGGAGCGGCGCTCGTTCTCGCGGATCGCGATCATGGTGCGACCAAACGGCGAGCGCAGGATGAATCCCATGGCGCCAACCGCCAGCGCAAAGCAGAACAGCACGAAGAAATAGAAATTGTTGGCGCTGGAGAGAATGTCGATCTTGAACAGGCCAAAGTCGAGCGGTTGACGCGAGAAGCCGCGCAACCCGTCGTCGCCACCGGTCAGTGAACTCCACTGGAATGCGATGTAGTAGAATACCTGCCCGAAGGCGATCGTCACCATGGCGAAATAGACGCCACGCCGCCGCACAATCAGCGTGCCGAGGATGCCGCCACAAAGCCCGCCCAGCAGCATTCCGGCGACCAGCGCCAGCGGCGTGCTCAGCGCCAGGAATTTCAGCGTTAATCCTGCGCCATAGGCGCCGAGGCCAAAATAGGCGGCGTGACCGAACGACAGCACGCCGGTAAATCCAAGCAGGAAATTCAGCGACATCGCCGCCAGCCCGAGCACCAGCACGCGGGTGGCGAGCGCGGTGTAGCCGCCGAGCGGGATCATCCAATAGGGGGCGAACAGCAAGGCTGCCCAGATCGCGGCCAGCGCGATCAGCTTACGGGTTTGCTCGGCACTCAACTCATCATTCCTTCTTCGCCGAACAATCCGCGGGGCCGCAACAACAGCACCACCGCCATCATGACGTAAATCACCGCCTCGCTGGCGGCGGGGAAAAACACCGCTGTCAATCCCGAGGCTACCCCGATCAGCAAGCCGCCCGCCAGCGTTCCCGGCAGGCTGCCGATACCGCCGACGATGATGGCGATGAAGCTTGGCATCAACAGGCCGGTGCCCATGGTCGGCTCGAGGCCGAGTTGGCCCGCGGCGAGCACACCAGAGAGACCGGCGAGAAAGATGCCGACCGCGAAATTAAGCGAGCGCAACATCTGCACATTGATCCCCAGCGCCGCGACCGTGTCGAGGTCGAGCGTGCCGGCCCGGATGCGAATGCCGAGCCGGGTGTAGCGCAGCAGACAAAACAACAGCGCCACCGCAATCATCACCACCGCGACCATGAACAGGCGATAGCCGGTGATGAAAAACAAATCGTTGCTCAGGGGTTGCGCCAGAAAGGCCGGAATGGTGACCGGCTTGCCTTGCGGGCCAAAGATAAATCGCGTGCCATCCTCGATCATGAAGGCGAGGCCGAAAGTGAGCAAAAGGCTATAGAGCGGATCGCGTCCGTACAGCGGCCGGATCAGCACGCGCTCGACGAGAAGCCCGATGATGGCGGTTAGTGGCGGCGCCAAAAGCAGCGCGCCCCAGAAGCCGATATAGGGTGTGATCGTGTAGGCGATGTAGCCGCCGATGACGAGAAACCCGCCATGGGCGAAATTGATGACGTTGCTCAAATTGAGAATGAGCGACAACCCGAGCGCCATCAGCACATAGAAGGCGCCGATGATGAGCCCGTTGGTGACGTTAAACAGAAGCAGTTGCCACATAATTCACCATTAGAAACACCTGATCCGGGAGGATCGGCTCCCGGATCAGATAAATAACGGACTTTTTGTTCACGACGGCCACTGCACCGTGCAGCCGGTTTCGCCGACCGCCGGCGCGGTCTTGTCGCCGGGAACGACCTCGTCTACGCGGAATAGATCTTCCGGGTCGTCCTTGCCCTTTGACTGCGCCTCGCCGACAAAGGCTGATGTCATCAGCTGATGGTCGCCCTTGCGGTAATAGACCTTGTTCGGCTGCAGCTTGACGTCGTCCGGCAATTCAAAATTCTCCAGCGCGCCAGCGAGTTTTATCGCGTCGGTCGTCTTCTCCCGGTTGGCGACGAGGGCAAAGGTCATGGCCGAGGTGTAGCCGAACCAGTGCCGCGCGGTCGGCACGTTGCCGTTGTTGACCTTCCTGACATCGGCTGTGAATTTCTCGACGCCCGCAACGCCCGGCTGCTTCCAGTACCATTCGAACATCCAGATGCCGATGCGCGCCTCCGGCGGAAGTGCCGCCAGCGATTCCAATTCCTGCTGCGTTCCCGCGACATGGATCTGCTTGTCGAGGCCGAACTGCACGACCTGCTTGAGACAGTTGATCATGTCGGAGCCCTGCACCAACAGGATCATCACGTCCGGATTGGCGGATCGCGCCTTGATCAGATAGGCGGAAAAATCGGTGGTGCCGAGCGGTGTCAGCTCGTTGCCGGTGACGGTGCCGCCGAGTTTTTTCAGATCGTCGGTGCAGGCGTCGTACAGCGTATGGCCGAAAGCGTAGTCCGGCGTGATGAAATGCCATTTCTTGCCGTATTTTGAGAACAGCACGCTGGACACCGAATTGGCTTCCATCCGCGTGGTGTTGCAGACGCGGAACACATTCCACTTGCAATCCTTGCCGGTGATCGAATCGGTGTGGCCGCCGGACACGATGTGCAGGATCTTCTTTTCCGCGGTGACTTGCGCGATCGCGGCCGCAATGCCGGAATTGACGTCGCCGATCATGAAGTTGACCTGATCGCGCTCGATCAGCTTGCGCGCCTTCTGCACGCCGGTGCCGACGTCGTTGGCGGAATCTTCCACCAGCAGTTCGACCTGACGCCCCAAGATACCGCCCTTGGCGTTCATCTGCTCGACCGCGAGCTTGGCGCCCATCACCTCGTTGCCGGCGGGAGCCGCATAAACGCCGGTGAGGGGATCGACCATTCCGATCCGAATCGGCGTCTCGCCGCGCGCCTGGATGATGAAGGGCGAAGCCATTTGAAAGGCGCCGAGCGCCGCGGCGCCTTTTATCAGAGTGCGGCGATCGAATTTCGGGAGGAAAATCGGCGATGTCATGGGTTCGTCCCTCAGGGTCGTTGCGTTTCTTCGTGTTTTCCCGCGCCTCGTGCGTTGGGGCGCCAGGCGCGGTATCGTCCTTATGTTACGCCGGCCATTGAATCTTGCAGCCGGTGTCCTCGGCGGGGCCTGCGGCTTTCTCGCCCGGCACTGGATTTTTCACGCTGAACATGTTGTCCGCATCGCCCTGCGGCGGATGCGCCTCGCCGACGAACACGGTGCTCATCAGTTCGTGGTCGCCGGCGCGGTAGGAAGGCGCTCCCGGCTGCAGCGCGACTTCCGGCGGCAGCTTGAATCCGGACAGCGCATGCGCGAGCTTCGGCGCATCGAGCGTCTTCTCCTGGTTGGCGATCAACGCCAGCGTCTGCACCGACGCATAACCGAACCAGTTGCGCGCGGTGGCCGCGGCGCCCGTAATCTTCTTGATCGAGGCGTTGAACTCGGCGACATGCGGCACGCCCGGCTGGTCCCACCACCATTCCATGGTCCACCAGCCGACGCGGGCGCCATCGGGCACCGCGCGGATGCTTTCCAATTCGAACAGGGTGCCGCCGACGGCCATCTGCTTGTCGAGGCCGAACTGGACGAACTGCTTCAGGCTGGAAACCTGGTCGCCGCCGCCCATGACGTTGATCAGCACCTGCGGCCCAAAGGCCTTGGCCTGTATCAAATAGGCCGAATAATCCGCTGTGCCCAACGGCACCAGCGCGCCGGAGGAGGTGCCGCCCGCGGCTTTCAGCAGTTTTTCAAAACCGGCCTGGACCGAGTGGCCGTAGGCGTAGTCGGGGGTCAGGAAGTACCACTTCTTGCCGAACTTCTCCATCAAGGTGGTGGCAATGGCGTTGGCGTCCATGGTGGTGGAGTTGCAGACCCGGAACACGTTCCACGTGCAGTTGGCGCCGGTGATCGGGTCGGTGTGACCGCCCGAGACGATATGCAGCACCTTCTTTTCGCTGGTGACCTGCGCCATCGCGATGGCGATGCCGGAATTGACGTCGCCGATGATAAAACTCACCTGGTCGCGCTCGATCAGTTTTCGCGTTTTCTGCACGCCGGTGCCGACGTCGTTGGCGGAGTCTTCGACCAGGAGTTCGACCGGCCGGCCCAGAATGCCGCCCTTCTTGTTGATCTCTTCAACGGCGAATTTCGCGCCCACTACCTCGTTCTGTGCAATCGCGGCATAAACCCCGGTCAACGGATCGACCAATCCGATCCGGACCGGTGTTTCGCCTCGAGCCTTGATGATGAAGGGAAAAGAAAATTGCACCGCAGCAATCGCGGCGGTTGTTTTTAAGACGGTCCGCCGATCAACCGGCCAGGATCGTTGCGAGGTAACCATGCTGTCCTCCCAGACAAAGTGACTTGATCTTGATGGCAGGCATTCTTCGATGCCGTTATGGGCCCGGAGCGTAGCGCTTCCAGCCTGTTTTTGCCAATGACCCGGCCCGGGAAAACCCTGCGACCTTCGGCCTAGGACGTGCCTGGTGCACGCCGCGGATGCTGCGCTTTGCTATGCGTGCGGCGCGCTTTCTGCGCCGGTCGCCGCCGGATTGGCCGGCGGATGCGGCTTCTCGCCGCTATCCCCGAAGCGCTTCTTGGCGCGCTCGCGCATCTTCTGGAAGATGACGTAGAGCATCGGCACCACAAAGATCCCGATCGAGCTCGCGGCCAGCATGCCGCCAAACACCGCGGTGCCAACAGCCCTACGGCTGATCTCGGCGGCGCCGGTGGCAATCACCAGCGGCACGAGACCGAGAATGAAGGCGATCGAGGTCATCATCACGGCACGAAACCGCATTCTGGCACCCGATATCGCCGCATCTTCGATCGCGGCGCCGGCCTCGCGCTGCTCCTTGGCGAACTCGACGATCAGGATGCCGTTCTTGGCGGCCAACGCGATCAGCACCACGAGCCCAATCTGGCCGTAGAGATCGAGATTGAGCCCCGCAAGCTTGATGCCGAGATAAGATCCGAACACGCCGACCACGACCGATAACAGCACGGGTATCGGGATCGTCCAGCTCTCATACAGCCCGACCAGGAAGAGATAGGCGAACAGCACGGCGAGTGCGAGGATGATGCCGGTCTGGCCGGAGGCCTGCTGCTCCTGATAGGCGGTGCCGGTCCATTCGAAACTATAGCCCGCCGGCAGCGTCTTGTTGGAAATCTCCGTCATGGCCGCGAGCGCCGTCCCCGAAGAGACGCCCGGCGCCGGGCTGCCGTTCACGGTGATCGAGCGATAATTGTTGTAGCGGGTGATGACTTGCGGCCCGGTCACGATCTTGATGCCGGCGATGGAGCGGATCGGCACCATCTCGCCGGCGCTGTTGCGCACGTAGATCTGCCAGATGTCCGAAATGTCGGCGCGATTGGAGGCCTCGCCCTGAACGTTGACCTGCCAGGTACGGCCGTAGAGATTGAGGTTGTTGACATAGACGCCGCCGAGAGTGGCCTGCAGCGCAGTGAATATGTCGCTGATATTCAGCCCAAGCGCCTGCGCCTTGGCGCGGTCGATGTCGAGATAGACCGACGGATTGGTCGCCGTGAAGGTCGTGAACACGCGCGCCAGCCGCGGGTCTTGGTTGGCGGCGCCGATCACGCCGCTGGCGACGCTGCCCATCGTAGCGGGGTCCTGTCCCTCCAGCGCTTCGAGCTGGTATTCAAAACCGCCGCTGGTAGAGAGCCCGATGATCGGCGGCAGGTTGAACGGCAGCACGTTGGCCAGCCGGATCTGCGTGCCCGCGCCGAAGGTGCGCCGGATCAGCGCCTGCACCGAATCGGTTGCCGCCTTGCGGTCCGCGAACGGTTTTAGGCGCGCCACCATGAAGGCGTTGTTCGGTTCGGAGGCGCCGTCGAGCAGCGAAAAGCCGATGATCGAGAGCGTGTGCTCGACCGCCGGCATCTGCTTCAGCAGCGCTTCAACCTCCTTGGTCACTTCGCTGCTGCGCGCCACCGATGCGCCGTCGGGCAATTGCACCGAGATGAAGAAGGCGCCCTGGTCTTCTTCCGGCAAAAACCCCGTCGGGGTCAAAAGCGAGACGCCGAACGTGCCGCCCGCGAACACCAGCACCAGCAGGAGCGACAGCGCGGCGATCCGAACCAATCGGCGAACCACCGCCGCATAGCGGTCGCGGACCCAGTCGATGCCGCCGAGCACCCGTCCCATGATGCCGCGCCGCGGCCCGGTATGGCGCAAAAACACCGAGCACAGCGCGGGCGACAGCGTCAGCGCGTTCAAGGCCGAGATCACCATCGCCGCCGAGATCGTCACCGCGAACTGGCGGAACAGGGTGCCGGAGATTCCCGGAATGAAGGCAATCGGCACGAACACCGACAGCAATACCAGCGTGATCGCGATGATCGGCGCGGTGATCTGGGCCATGGCCTTCTTGGTGGCCTCGGCCGGCGGAAGATCCGGTTCCTCCTCCATCACGCGTTCGACGTTTTCGACCACCACGATGGCGTCGTCGACGACGATGCCGATCGCGAGCACCATCGCCAGCAGCGACACGGTGTTGGCGGAATAGCCGAGCGCCAGCAGCACGGCGAAGGCGCCGATCAGGCTGACCGGCACAGCCACCGCCGGGATCACGGTGGCGCGCAGATTGCCGAGAAACAGAAACACCACGATCACCACGAGGACGAAGGCTTCGCCGAGCGTCTTCAGCACTTCCTTGATGGTGTCGTTCACAAAAGTGGTGGAGTCATATTGCACCAGATAGCTCAGGCCCGCCGGAAACCGGCCCGACAGCTTCTGCAGCGTCGCCTGCACTGCGTTGGCCGTCTTCACGGCATTGGCGCCGGGCGCGAGATAAATGCCGATCGGCACCCCGGGGCGGCCGTCGATCCGCGACTCGCTGTCGAGATTCTGCGCGCCGATCTCGACGCGGGCGACGTCAGAGACCCGCAGCACCGAGCCATCCGGGTTCGCCCGCAGCACGATGTTGCCGAACTGCTCCGGCGTAGCGAGCCTGCCTTGCGTTTGTACGTTGAACTGGAATTGTTGCTGATCGCTGATTGGCCGCGCGCCGATGCGGCCGACCGGCGCCTGAACGCTCTGAGCGCGGATCGCGGCGATGACATCGGAAGGCGCCAGATTGAGGCTGGTGAGCCGCTCCGAATCAAACCAGATCCGCATCGAATAGTTCATTTTCGCGAACAGGCTGGCCTGGCCGACCCCAGGCGTGCGGGAAATCGCGTCGAGGACGTTGATGATGGCATAGTTGGTGATGAACAGCGGGTCCTGTTCGCCGTTTGCGCTATAGAGCACGATGAACTGCAGGATCGCCGAGGACTTCTTCTGCACCACCAGGCCCTGCTGCTGGACTTCGGGCGGCAGTTGCGACAGCGCGGTCTGAACGCGGTTGTTGACGTTGACGGTGTTGATGTCGGGATCGGTGCCGAGCGCAAACGAAACCGTCAGGGTGTAGCTGCCGTCATTGCCGCTGGTCGACTTCATATAGAGCGAGCGGTCGACACCGACTACCTGCGCCTCGAGCGGCTGGGCGACGCTGCTCTCGACCACTTCCGCGGAGGCGCCGGGAAATACGCCTGATACCGTGACCTGCGGTGGCACGATGTCGGGAAACTGCGCCACCGGAATCTGCGATAGCGCGAGCGCGCCCGCGATGGTGATGACGAACGCGATCACGATCGCAAGACGGGGACGGTCGACGAATACAGCGGATATCATTTGCTGTTGCCCGCTGGTTTCGCGCTGCCAGGGGCGCTGCTGTCCGTCTGGGCACGGTCCTCGCCGGCGGAGGCCTTCATGCTGGACAAGATCAGCGGGCTCGCCGGTCCGGGCGAGACGGGCTGACCGGGACGCATCCGCTGCAGGCCTTCGGCGATCACCTTTTCGCCCGGCGAGAGCCCGCTGATCACAGCGGCGATGGTGGAGGTCGACTGCCCGAGCTGGATCCGGCGC
>DATBYN010000050.1:0-22801 GCA_036513695.1 Bradyrhizobium sp.
GGTGACAAAGCGCGCCTCTTCGAGCGCCTTGTCGACATCCGGATTCGAATAGGCGCTGTAGTTCTGCGGCGCCTTGGTCTTGTGGAAGATATAGGAATTGCCGTCGGGATCGATGCGGCCGCTCCAGTCGAGAATAAAGGCCTGGTATTCGCCGGCTTCCGCCGCTTTCAGCGCGGTAGCGAGCTCAGTGACCCTGATCTTCAGGTCGAAGCCTGCTTCCGCCGCCATCGACTGGATCACCTGCGCGACCGTCTCGCGCTCGACATTTTTCGCGACCATGAGGTCGACGCTAACCGGCCCCGTGATTCCGGCTTCCTTCAACAGCGCCTTGGCCTTGTCGATATCCCGCGAACGCACCGGAAAAGCCTTCTGGTAATACGGATGCTCCGGATTGACCCACTGATTGCCCGGCACGAATTCGCCGTTGTAGACGACTTGATTGACCGCCTCGCGGTCGATCGCAAGATCGAGCGCCTGCCTTACCTTGGCGGACTGGCTGAGCGGCCCCTTGTTCTTGTCATTGCCGATGTTGATGGTGATGCCCTCATAGCCCAGCGAAAGCGCGGTCGAGAGTTTTAGCCTGGGATCGGCGCGGACGTCCTTGATGTCGGTCGCCAGCAGCCGCTCGATAAGGTCGAGCCCGCCGGATTTCAAGTTGGCGAGCCGCACCGTGGAATCGACGATCGGCAGAAACACCACGCGGTCGATGAAGACGTTGTCCTTGTTCCAGTAGTCCGCGAACTTCTCGAACACCATGCGGTCCTGCTGCACACGTTCGACGAATCTGTAGGGGCCGGCGCATACCGGATGCAGCCCGAACTTGTCGCCTTCTTCCTTCGCCGCCTTTGGCGAGATCATCATGCCGGAGCGGTCGGTGAGCTGCGCGATCAACGGTGAGTAGGGCGTCTTAAGGATCAGCTTGATGGTCAGGGGATCGACGACGTCTACGTGATCAAGCGCGGCCAGCTCCGGCTTGCGGAAAGAAGTCGGCAGCGTCAGGTGGCGCTCGAGCGAAAATTTCGCGGCCTCGGCGTCGAATGGCTCGCCGTCGTGGAATTTGACGCCCGGCCGCAGCTTGATCGTGACCTCCTTGCCGTCGGCGGAAGTCTCGTGCGACAGCGCGAGCTGCGGCACGATGTTGAGCTTTTCGTCGATGTCGAACAGCTTGTCGCAGAACGCGGCGAACACAATGCGGCCCACATAAGTACGCGCCAGCGTCGGATCGAGAATATCCGGGTCTTCGGCAAGGCCGATGCGCAGCGTGGTCTGGGCGTTGACGCCCGTGACCAGCGACATCAGCAACGCCATCGCAACAAACGCCAAGCGCAAGATATTCATCGCATCGATCCCCTGTTTCACATGGCCGCCGGTGGCGCAGCCCCGACTATATCAACCCCGGAGGGACCCGCACCTTCCGCACTCCCGCTGAAAGCCGCCACCAATCGTTCCAGCGCCGGCGAGAAGGCGCCGTCAGAGGGAATGATGGCGTCCGGCGGCGGCAGTTCTACCGTGCGGTGACACGCGGTCGCATGTCCTGCCGCGTCGCTGAGCAGTTGCGGCGGTTCGGTCCGGCAGCGATCGATCACATAGGGGCAGCGGGTATGAAAGCGGCAGCCTGGCGGCGGGTTGAGCGCGCTCGGCATCTCTCCCTGCAGCACAATGCGGCTGCGTTTTGCCCGCGGTTTAGGCACCGGGATCGCGGACAACAGCGCGCGGCTATAGGGATGACGCGGTGTCGCGAACAGCGCTTGGGCGTCCGCGGTCTCGACGATGACGCCGAGATTCATCACGGCGACGCGGTCGGCGATGTGTTTTACCACCGCGAGATCATGCGAGACGAAGATGTAGGCGAGCCCGAGCCGGTCCTGCAGATCGCGCAGCAGATTGAGGATTTGCGAACGGATCGAGACATCCAGCGCCGATACCGGCTCGTCGCAAATGATCAGCTTCGGTTCGACCGCGAGCGCCCGGGCAATCGCGATCCGCTGGCGCTGGCCGCCGGATAATTCGTGTGGGTAACGGCGCGCGAAGCGTGGCTCGAGCCCGACGAGAAGCAGCAATTCCTCGACCCGTTCGCGCCGGCGTGCCGCCGGCACCAGATCATGCAGCGCCAACGGCTCGGTCAGGATCTGGCTGACGGTCATGCGCGGGTTGAGCGAGGCGTAGGGATCTTGAAAGATAATCTGCGCATCGCGGCGGAAGGCGCGCAATTGGTTGGCATCCAGCGCCAGCAGATCGCGGCCCTCGAAACGGATGCTGCCATGATCCGGCTCGATCAGCCGCAGCACCAGCCGGCTCACGGTCGACTTGCCGCAGCCGGACTCGCCGACCAGCGCCAGCGTCTTGCCGGCTTCGACGCGAAAGCTGACGCCGTCGACCGCCCTCACGTAGGCGGTCGGCCGCCCGAACATCGAACGGCCAGCGACGAAATGCTTTGCAAGATTTTCGACCTCGAGCAGGGCGGTCACGACACCAATCTCTCCAGCGGCGCCTTGATGCAGCGCGACCAGTGCGAGGGACTTAATGCAGCGAATGGCGGCGGCGCGCTGATGCAGACATCGCCGACGAACGGGCAGCGCGCGGCAAATCGGCAGCCGGCCGGCGGCGCGGCCATGTTGGGAACCATTCCTTCGATGGTGGCAAGATGCGAGGTGCGGCGGTCGAGCCGCGGGATCGAGCCGAGCAGGCCGACCGTGTAGGGATGCTGTGGTGAGGCGAACAACTCGTCGACCGGCGCCCGTTCGACGATCTCGCCGGCATACATCACCGCCACCTCGTCGCAGACTTCGGCGACTACGCCGAGATCGTGGGTGATCAGAATGATCGCCGCGCCACTTTCGGCTTTCAGCTCGCGCATCAGATCGAGGATTTGCGCCTGCAAGGTGACGTCGAGTGCGGTGGTGGGTTCGTCGGCGATCAAGAGCATGGGATCGCAAGCCAGCGCGATCGCGATCATGACGCGCTGGCGCATGCCGCCGGAGAGCTTGTGCGGATATTCGTCGATGCGCCGCTCCGGCGAGGGGATATGGACGCGGCGCAGCAGCTCGATCGCGCGCTCGCGCGCCTTGCTCCGCGAGCCGCCGCGATGGCGCAGGATCGTCTCGATGATCTGCTCGCCAATGGTAAAACTCGGATTGAGCGAGGTCATCGGCTCCTGGAAAATCATCGCCAGGCGATTGCCGCGGAGGTCGCGCAGCGTCTGGTCCGGCACATCAAGCAGATCAAAGCCGTCGAAACGGATCGAGCCGGTGACTTCGGCGGAATGTTTTGAAAGCAGGCCCATGATGGCCAATGAAGTTACGCTCTTGCCGCAGCCGGATTCGCCGACCAGGCCGAGCGTCGCGCCCCTGGCGACGCTGAGGTCGACGCGGTCGACGGCGTGCGTAATGCGGCCGCCGTCGCCGTGGAAGAGGACGCGCAAGCTTTCGATTTCGATCAGCGGGCTTGCCGTCATCGGTTTCCCGCGATCGCCGCTTCGATGCTGGCGTCGATGGTCGCGCGGTCGGTGATCCCAGCGGGATTCTTGCGCGTGGGGAGGAATTGACGAAAGTGTACCCAGCGCTCGCGGCTTACTTGTTCGAGGCGTTCGAGCTCGGTCAGGGGATCAACGTGGTCGTCGACCCGCAAGTCGAGATCGGACCATTCCTCCTCGCCATGGATCAGAAGCGCGGCCGATTGCTTGCCGCGCTTGTCGCCGCCGGCGGCTTCGCCTGATCGCATCGCGGCGATCAGGCGTTGCGCGAATGGCAAATTCTCATTTGCGAGGTAGGCTTTCGCGGTGTCGTCCAGCACCTGCGCGCCCGCCAGCATGTTGCCGGCAATCGAAAAGCTTTTGCCCTCGATATGTCCGCACCAGTCGACGCAATCGTGCCCGGTATGAGACGCGATGCGGCCATCGGCATCCATGATGTGAAGTTGCCGGCTCTCGCGCCCGGGATCCGCCGCGATCAGCGTGTTGATGATGTCGTGGGGCTCACGCCCCCCGCGCAGCAGTTTTACACCGTCGATGCCGTAATAGGGATTGACCAGCGCTTGCGTCGCGACGCCGCCGAAGCCGGCTGCGATATGCGGCACGCGGGCGCCCACCGCGAAGAATTTTGTCGCGACGGCGATCCCGAATTGGCCGGTTGCATTGTCGCGGGCGATGATCGACCAGGTCATCCGGGCTCTTTCATCCAAAACCGTTTACCGTCCGGCCGCGTAACCCTGCATGCCCCTGGGATTGGCGGCGGCGCGGCGGCGGCGGCCGACCTTGGAGGCTGCGGTGAGACGGCCTTCCGACCAGTCGGGGCCGGTCTCCACGAGATGGCCGCGGCGCTTCAGATTGTCGACGGTCGCCTTCGGCACGCGGTTCTCGACCACCAGCACGCCGGGTCGCGCGGTGCGCGGCCAGAACGAGATCGGGAAATGCTCGGAATGCCAGGCCGGCGCGTCGATCGCCTCCTGCAGATTGAGCTTGGCATGAACATGCCGCAGAAAGAATTGCGTGGTCCATTGATCCTGCTGATCGCCGCCGGGCGAGCCCCAGGCCAGATACGGCTCGCCGTCGCGCAGCGCCATGGTGGGCGAGAGCGTGGTGCGCGGGCGCTTGCCCGGCGCCAATGCGGCGGGATGATCTTCCTCGAGCCAGAACATCTGCGCGCGGCTGCCCAGACAAAAGCCGAGTTCGGGGATGACCGGCGACGATTGCAGCCAGCCGCCCGACGGCGTTGCCGAGATCATGTTGCCGGCCTGGTCGATAATATCAAAATGCACGGTGTCGCCGCGCACTTCGCCGAAGCGGCCGACAGTGGGCTCGCCGGCGCCCATGGCGCCGACGGCCTCGCGGTTGCCCTCGGCGCGGCGCAGTTTTACGATCGAGCCGAAACTTTCGACCGAGCCAGGGACGAAGTCGAGCGAAGCTGTTTCCGAGACCAGCTTGCGGCGCGCGTCATTGTAGGCATCCGACAACAGCGTCGCGATCGGGATTTCGGAAAAGTTGGGATCGCCATAAAATTTCTCGCGGTCGGCATAAGCGAGTTTTGCGCATTCGACTTGCAGATGGATGAATTCCGGACCTATCGGATCGAGCCCGTCGAGCTCAAATCCCTTGAGCAGCGCGAGCTGCTGCAGCATCACCGGACCCTGGCTCCAGACCCCGGCCTTGCAGACGGTGTAGCCGCCATAATCGTAGGTGAGTGGCGCTTCGACGCTCGGTTGCCAGCGCGCCATGTCGTCGGCGCGTAGCACGCCGCGATGCGGCGCGCCGCTGACATCCATGATTTCCTGGGTGCGGCAGAAATTGTCGATCGCTTCGGCGACAAAACCGCGCGACCAGGCTTTTCGTGCACGCTCGATCTGCGCGACGCGGTCGCTACCGGCGCTTTCCGCCTCCGTGAGGATGCGGGCATAGGTTCCGGACAGCGTCTTGTTGGTGAAGAGGGTGCCGGGTTTCGGCACCTCGTTATTCGGCAGGTAAACCGCGGCTGACGTCTTCCAGTGTTTTCGGAACATCTGCTCGACGGTGGCAATGGTGGCGGAGGCGCGCTCCACCAGCGGATAGCCGTCGCGGGCATAGGCGATGGCGGGCTCGAGCACGTCGCGCAGCGAAAGCGTGCCGTAGTCGCGCAGCAGCAGCATCCAGGATTCGAAGGTGCCGGGAACGCAAGCGGCGAGGAGCCCGGTGCCGGGTACCATCTCCAGGCCTTCGCTCTTGTAATGTGCGATGGTCGCGCCGGCGGGCGCCGGGCCCTGGCCGCAAATCACCTCGGTGCGGCCGCGTTTGGTGTCGTGCACGATGATCGGCACGTCGCCGCCGGGACCGTTCAGATGCGGTTCGACCACCTGCAGCGTGAACGCGGTGGCAACGCCTGCGTCGAAGGCGTTGCCGCCCTTCTCCAGCGTGGCCATCCCGACCGCGGTCGCAATCCAGTGGGTGGACGTCACGACCCCAAAAGTGCCCTCGATTTCCGGCCGAGTGGTGAACGGATCGGGATTGATGTTGCTCATGGGAATCCATCAAATTCTGCTGCGGCCGGCGCACTTGACCACAGCCAAAGCGGCGTGCCAACCGGCCCCTTGGAAGGGCTTGCTCGCATCCCCGTGATCAGGCGGGCACCGGGGCGAGGTTAACCGCGTGGCAGGCGACGCCGCCGATCAGCCGAGGGGCCTGTTTGCGGCACAGATCGAATGCCAGCGGGCAGCGCGGGTTGAAGGCGCAGCCGGGCGGCGGATCGATCGGGTTTGGGATTTCGCCCTTCACCGGAATCCGCTGGCGGCCGGACATGGCGAGATCCGGCACCGCGCCCAGCAGCATCTTGGTGTAGGGCATGCGCGGGGAAGCGAACAACTCGCGCCCCTCCGCGATCTCGACAATACGGCCGAGATACATCACGCCGATGCGGCTCGCCATGTGCCGGACCACAGCAAGATTGTGGCTGATGAAGAGATAGGTGAGGCCGAACTTGTCCTGCAGGTCGCGCATCAGATTGAGGATCTGCGCCTGCACCGAAACATCGAGCGCCGAGGTCGGCTCGTCGCAGACGATGAATTCGGCTTCGGACGCCAGCGCGCGGGCGATCGCGATCCGTTGCCGCTGGCCGCCGGAAAATTCATGCGGAAATTTCCAGCCGTCGTCGGCGTGCAAGCCGACCAGGCTCAACAATTCGCCGACCCGCGCCTGGATGTTGCGCTCGCCCTGGATCAGGTCGAATGCGCGGATCGGCTCTGCGACGATGGCATCGACCCGGAAGCGCGGGTTGAGGCTTGCGTAGGGGTCCTGGAAAATCATCTGGATGCGACGGCGCAATTGCTGGCGCGTCTGCAATTGCCGGGGGTCGCTCATCGAGACGCCGTCGATGATCACTTCGCCCGACGATGGCGGCAGCAATCCTACGACCATCCGGGCAACGGTAGTCTTGCCGGAACCGGATTCGCCGACCAGCGCAAACGTCTCGCCCTTCCTGATGTCGAAGGTGACGCCATCGACGGCTTTGAGAAATTCCAGATGGCCGCCCTCGATCACCCGGTTGAGCCACGGCTTTGACACGTCGAACACGCGGCGCAAATTCTTGACGTCGATGAAGGGCGCTGAGCTCATGCCGCGGTGTCCTTGGCGGCGGCATCATAGAGATGGCAGGCAACCGCTTGCGTGCCCTGCCGGATCGGCTCCGGCCGTTCGATCCGGCAGCGATCGAACGCGAAGCTGCAGCGCGGGTTGAACGAGCAGCCCTGCGGCACCGCCGACAGCCGCGGCATCGAACCCGGAATTTGCACGAGCCGCGCGGCTTCTCCCGCAAGCGTCGGGATCGCGCCCATCAATCCCTTGGCATAGGGATGCAGCGGATGCTGCACGACATCCTGCACCGGGCCGATTTCGGCGATCCGGCCGGAATACATCACCGCGACGCGGTCCGAAGTTTCGGCGATCACGCCCATGTCGTGGGTCACCAGCATGACCGCGGTGCCGTGGTCGCGCCCGAGCCGTTTGATCAAGGCGATGATCTGGGCCTGCACCGACACATCGAGCGCGGTGGTCGGCTCGTCGGCGATGATCAGTTCCGGCTCGGCGCAGATCGCCAGCGCGATCACGACGCGCTGGCGCATGCCGCCGGAAAATTCGTGCGGATAGCCATCGATACGTTTGTCGGGGGCAGGAATACCGACTTCCGCCAGCAGATCGATGGCGCGCTTGCGCGCACCCGATTCCGAGAGATTGAGATGGGTCCTGATGGTCTCGACCAGCTGGTCGCCGATCCGATAGAGCGGGTTCAGGCTGGTGAGCGGGTCCTGAAAGATCATGCCGATGCGTTTTCCCCGGACCCGGCGCAATTCCTCCGGCGGCAGATTGTCGATCCGGAGCCCTGACAGATAAATCTCGCCGCCGGAGATGCGGCCGGGAGGATCGATCAGGCCGATCACCGCAAGACCGGTGACCGATTTGCCGGCGCCGGATTCGCCGACCACGCCCAGCACCTCGCCCTTGGCGATGTCGAAGGAAATCCCGTCGATCGCGCGCAAGGTGCTGCGGCGGGTGGCGAACTCCACCTTGAGGTTGCGTACGGAGAGAACGGGTTCGGTCATGCGATCTCGTGCATGGGTGATAAGGCGCCTCTCATCGAAGTTTTGGATTGAGTGCGTCGCGCAGCCAGTCGCCGAGCAGGTTGATGGAAAGAATCAGCACCGCCAGCGCAATGCCCGGAAATGCGACGATCCACCATTCGCCCGCGAACAGATAATTGTTGCCGATCCGGATCAGCGTGCCGAGCGAGGGCATGGTGTCGGGCATGCCGGCGCCGAGGAACGACAATGTCGCTTCGGTGATGATGGCGAGCGCGAGGTTGATGGTGGCGATCACCAGGATCGGTCCCATCGTGTTCGGCAGCACGTGGCGCAGCATGATGACGGGCGCGGGAAGGCCGATCAATTGCGCCGCGGCCACGTAATCGCGATTTTTCTCCACCATCACCGAGCCGCGCACGGTGCGGGCGTATTGCACCCAAAAACTCAGTCCGATCGCAAACACCAATACCGCCAGCGTGCTCATGGCGTCGAGGCGATTGCCGAACACCGACTTGACGACGCCGTTGACGAGCAGCGCGATCAGGATTGCGGGGAAAGTGAGTTGCACGTCGGCGATGCGCATGATCAAGCCATCGACGGCGCCGCCGACATAGCCGGCGATCAGTCCGAGCACAATGCCGAGCGTGCCCGAGAACAACACGCCGAGAATGCCGACGACGAGCGAAATGCGCAAGCCATAGAGAATGGCGGAGAACACGTCGCGGCCCTGCTCGTCGGTGCCGAGCAGGAACGGGCTCTGGCCGTCCGCCGTCCACAATGGCGCGATCCGCGAATTCATCAGTTGCAGCTGCGCCGGATCGAACGGGTCTTGTACCGCCAGGAGGGAGGCAAAGATCGCGAGCAGGAAAAACAAGATCGTCACGGCGGCTGCGACCATGGTGAGCCGCGAGCGGCGAAACGAATAAAACACATCGCTTTCGATCGCACGCCCAAACCAGCGTCCGAACGAGACCCGCGCGCGGGGCGCGCTCGGCTCGGCTTTGTGCGGGACGACGGCATCGGACATGTAGAATCTCGTGTTCAGGCCGGGCGGCTGATGGTGGAACGCAGCCGCGGATCGACCACCGTGTAGAGGATATCGACCACGAGATTGATAGTGACGAAGATCAGCGACACCATCAAAAGATAAGCTGCCATGATCGGGATATCGACGTTTTGCACCGCTTGCACGAATAGCAGTCCCATGCCCGGCCACTGGAATACGGTTTCGGTAATGATCGCAAATGCAATAACCGAGCCAAACTGCAGGCCGGCAACCGTGATCACGGGAACCAGCGTGTTTTTCAGGGCGTGACCGAAATGGATCGCCCGGGTCGTCAATCCGCGCGCCCGCGCAAAGCGGATATAATCGGTGCGCAAGACCTCGAGCATCTCGGCCCGCACCAGCCGCATGATCAGGGTCATCTGGAACAGGCCGAGCGTGATCGACGGCATGATCAAGGCTTTGAGGCCTGACAGTGTGAATAGCCCCGTGGTCCACCAGCCGATATGCACGACCTCGCCGCGGCCGAACGACGGCAGCCAGCCCAGAGTCACCGAGAACAGATAGATCAACAAGATGCCGATCAGAAACGTCGGCAGCGAGATGCCGATCAGCGATACCGCCTGGAATATCTTTGCGAGTAAGGTGTCGCGCTTCAGCGCCGAATAGACCCCCATCAGGATGCCGAACAGCATCGCCAGGATGGTGGCGCAGACAGCGAGTTCCAGCGTCGCCGGCATCCGCTCCTTCAACAGGCTCGCAACCGGCTGGCGGAACTGGTACGAGACCCCGAACTTGAACTGCATTGCGTTGCCGAAATATCGGGCGAACTGGACCGGCACGGGATCGTCAAGACCGAGAGATTTTCGGACCTCGGCGCGCTCGGCGGCCGAGGTATCCAGCGAGACGATCTGGTTGACCGGATCGCCCGCGAAGCGGAACATCGAAAACGAGATGATCCCGACCGCGATCATGACGCCAATCGCCTGGATCGCCCGGCGAAGAGTGAAAGCGAGCATGGGATCCTTTCACTTCTTTTAAACTGGCGGACGCCGCTGTCCGTCCGATAACGAAAGTCCCGGGAGCGCGAAGCTGCCGGGACTTGGGTATGAAACTTTCCTATTCCTCTTTGACCATCCAGTAGGGCAGTACCGAATTATCGGCGCGCTGCACAACTTTCAGTTTTTTCGAAACGCCCCAGGCCAGGGCCTGCTGATGCAGCGGGATATACGCGTAATCCTTGGCGGCGATTTCGAACGCTTCCTTGATCAGCAGATCGCGCTTGGCCATATCGGGCTCGATCAGCACCTTGTCGGCCAGCGCATCCATCTGCTTGTTGCAATAGCCGCCGAGATTGGCCTCGCCGCGAGAGGATTTAGGATCGTCGCGGCAGCCCATGATGTCGTAGAGAACGTTCTGTGAATCGAACGTTCCGGGCGTCCAGCCGAGCATATAGAAAGACGTCTGGAAACCGCCGGGTTTTAGCACCTTTGCGAAATACTGCGCCTTGGGCTGCGCCAGCAGGTTCACCTTGACGCCGATCCGGGCCAGCATGCCGACCACCGCCTGACAGATCGCGGCGTCGTTGACATAGCGGTCATTGGGACAATCCATCGTGACCTCAAAACCGTCGGGATAGCCGGCTTCGGTCAACAGCTTCTTAGCGCCATCGGGATCGAATTTCGGGCGGGTAAAGTCCTTGAAAAGCGGGAACAACTGCGGCGCGATCATCAGCGGCGATGGCGTCGAGAGGCCGCGCATCACGCGGGTCTTGATCAGTTCGATGTCGATCGCCTTGTAGAAGGCCTCGCGAACGCGGATATCCTTGAAGGGGTTTTTGCCCTTGATGTTGGAATATAGTAGTTCGTCGCGGGCCTGGTCCATGCCGATAAAGATGGTGCGCAGCTCTGGCCCTTTCAGCACTTGCGCATTCGGGCTGGCGTCGACGCGCGAGATATCCTGGATCGGAACCGGCTCGATGATGTCGACTTCGCTCGAAAGCAGCGCGGCAACGCGCGTGGCATCGGAGCCGATCGGCGTGAAGATAATTTCCTTCAGATTATGCTCGGGCTTGCGCCACCAATTCGGGTTGGCCTTGAACACGGTTTTCACGCCGGGCTGATGGCTCTCGACGGTGAACGCGCCGGTGCCGTTGGCGTGGAGCGAGGCAAAACTCGGTGAGGTTGCCGCCGCCGGCGTCGGGGCCACCGCGTTGTTCTCCTCGCACCACTTCTTGTCCATAATGTACCAGGTATCCCATTGGTAATTCAGAATGGGATTAGGCGAGCTCAGGAGGAAATCCACGGTGTAGTCATCGACCTTGAGCACCTTGGCATCGGCGGGGATGCGGGTCAGCAGGTTCGAGCCCTTGGCGCGCACCCTGTCGGCCGAAAACACCACGTCGTCAGCGGTGAAGGGGTCGCCGTTCTGGAATTTGACGCCCTTGCGCAAATGGAAGCGCCAGCGGGTCGGCTCCGGAATTTCCCAGCTTTCGGCGAGCGCCGGAATGATCTTGAGGTCCTTGTCTCGGGCTGTCAGGCCCTCATAGATCTGTCCGAGATGCGCATGCGTGGTGGTCTCGTTGAGCGTATAGGGGTCAAGCGAATTGAGGTTGCCCTGGTTGGCATAGCGCAACGTCTGGCTCGAGGCCGGCGACGCCGCAAAAGCGACAATCGAGACCGTGGTCGCTGCAATCAGGGTTTGACGTACCGACATATCTTCACGATCTCCGCTGTGACGCACTGTCAACTTCTGCACTATCGACGGGCAGGCCAATCCATGTTGCCAGAGTTTGGCCGCCGCGCAAGCGCGATTTCCTCAAAAGCCGGGCCGGTTTGCGCCCCGCCGCCGCAATCACTAAGCTTTAGTCTAGGCAGCAAGAGCAATCGCGTAACATTCAACTTTCGGAGTGCCGGATGGCGGAACTGAAGGCCGACATACTCGTCTTGGGCGCAGGCATGGTCGGCGTCGGCGCGGCTTTGCATCTGCAGAAACGGGGACGGGACGTCATCCTGATCGACAGGCAAGAGCTCGCCGGCGAAGGGACCAGTTACGGCAATGCCGGAATGATCGAATGCGGCTCGGTATTCCCCTACATGTTTCCGCGGGATCCCAGAGACATCTTTCGATACGCGATGAACCGCGCGCCGCAAGTGCGCTACGAGTTTGCCGATCTGCCGGCCTTCCTGCCCTGGCTGGTGCGCTACTATCTCGCCTCCGCGCCGGAGCGGGCGCTTCGCGGCGCGCTGGCGGTGATGCCGCTGATCCGCCGCAGCCTGATCGAGCATGAGGCGCTGATCGCTGAAGCCGGCGTGCCCGAGCTGATGCGGCGGAGCGGTTGGATCAAAATGTTTCGGCACGATGCAACGCTCGCGGGTGCGGTGCGAGATTTCGAGCGGGCGAAGCAGTACGGTGTTCAAGGCGAAATTCTCGATCACAAGGCGATCATCGAACGCGAGCCTCACCTTGCCGGCGAATTCGCCGGCGCTATCCATTACACCGAGCCCGGCTTCGTGCTCGATCCGGGCGGGCTGGCCAAAGCCTATGCCGCGCTGTTCCAGCGCAAGGGCGGACGCTTTGTGGCCGCTGATGCGCAGACCCTCGAACAGGACGTCGGCGGGCGATGGCAGGTCGCAACAGCAGACGGCAAGGTTTCGGGACGGGAGGCCGTGGTGGCGCTCGGACCCTGGTCCGATCTGGTGTTCGGTCGGCTCGGCTATTCGATCCCGTTCAATGTCAAGCGCGGTTACCATCTGCACCTCAAGCCGCGCGGCAACGCCGTGCTCAATCGTCCGGTGCTCGATTCGGATTTGGGCTACGTGCTGGCGCCGATGAACCGAGGCATTCGCCTCGCCACCGGCGTCGAGTTTGCCCGCCGCGACGCACCGCCGACGCCGATCCAGCTGCAGCGGGCGCTGCCGCGGGCGCACAAGCTGTTTCCGCTGGGAGAGGCTGTCGATGCAAAACCGTGGATGGGGGCACGGCCATGCTTGCCCGATATGCTGCCGGTGATCGGCAAGGCGCCTCGCCATGCCGGGCTATGGTTCGATTTCGGGCACCACCACCACGGCCTGACGCTGGGACCGGTGACCGGCCGCCTGCTCGCGGAAATGATGACCGGCGAGACGCCGATCGCCGATCCCGGCCCCTTTGCCGTCGAGCGCTTTGGTTGACCATATCTACCGAACGGCGGCGCGAGCGCCTGGTCCGGTCAGATCGCTTGCTTCGCACAGCCTCTCGCGGCGATACTGTAACAGGCCGTCAAATTGGGATGAGGAGTCGGACATGAAGATAAACGTCGAAATAGATTGCACGCCTCTCGAAGCCCGGCAATTCATGGGACTTCCGGATGTGCAGCCGATGCAGACCGCCGTGATGGAAAATCTCCAGAAACAGATGATGAGCAATATCGAAAAGGTCTCGCCGGAAGCGCTGATGCAGAGCTGGTTCACCTTCGATCCGAAGATCGCCGAGCGGTTCCAGGACATGTTCGTGACCATGGCGGGGCTGGGCGGTTCGCGCGACAGAAAATCCGGCGACAAGAAATGATGGCGCCGGTTGACGCAGGCGAGAAGCAGGAGGCCGGCCGGCTTCGTCCGCCGGGCCTCGCTTGGCTGTTGGCGGAGGCGCGAGGCATCTTCGAATTCAACGCCAGCCTCTTCTTTTCGCCGCTCCTGATGCGGGCGCCGAAGGGCGACGGCCATCCGGTGCTGACATTGCCGGGGTTCCTCGCCAGCGATCTGTCGATGGCGCCGATGCGGCGATATCTGAAAGAGCTCGGATACGACAGCTACGCTTGGAAAATGGGCCGCAATGTCGGTGGCTTCTCGCAGATGCGCGCTGCGCTGCGGGATCGGCTTGCCGAGATTCACAACGCGACCGGCAAAAAGGTCAGCATCGTTGGCTGGAGCCTGGGCGGCGTCTATGCACGCGATCTGGCACTGCAGGAGCCTTCCATGGTGCGCTATGTCGTGACATTGGGCAGCCCGTTTGCCAACGACGTGCGGGCGACCAATGCGACAGGGCTTTACGAGGCGCTGACGGGCGAAACAGTCGAGGAGCATTCCGAGCTTCGGACGGCGGTTGCCGGCGATCTGCCGGTTCCAACGACGTCGATCCACTCGCGCGCCGACGGCATCGTCAATTGGCGAACCTGCCTGCTGCGCCCATCCGTAACAGCTGAAAACATCGAGGTGTACCTCGCGAGCCACGTCGGGCTCGGCGTCAACCCGGCCGCGTTATGGGCGGTGGCGGATCGTTTGGCCCAGGCCGAGGGCGAATTCCGGCAATTTGATCGATCAGGGCCGTTTGCCATTGCATATGCACCTCCGGAACATGCACAATCGTGACCAAAATCCCGGAATAGGGACGGTTTTGAACGTTGAGAAGTGCCATCAAGGCGCCGCGTGATCTGGTCGGGAGCAAAACTCTCCTCGGGAGGAAAAAATGGGTGACGCCAAGAAGCTGTCCTCAATGGACGCGTCGTTTCTCTATCTAGAGACGCCGGAAATGCCGATGCATGTTGGGAGCATGGCGATCTTCCGCCTGCCTGCGGATTACAACGGCAACTTCTTCGAGGAGTTCAAGGCGATGATCGCCTCGCGGCTGCACGTCGCGCCGATCCTCAAGGCGCGCCTGGAAAAAGCGCCGCTCGACATCGATCATCCTTCCTGGGTCGAGGACGAACAATTCGATATCGACCGCCACATCTTCCGCGGCAGTCTTCCGGCGCCGCACGACCGCGCCACGCTCGAGCGCATTGTCGGCTGGATGCATGCCAAACTTCTCAATCGCGCCCGTCCGCTGTGGGAATTTTACGTGTTCGAAGGCATGAAGGACGACGAGATCGGGCTTTATTCCAAGATGCATCACGCCTGCATTGACGGCGGCGCGGGTGCTGCGCTGACCAATATGATCTACGATGTGACGCCGATCCCGAGGAAGATCGCGCCGCCGACGGCGCGGGCCAAGGTCGGGCAGGAGCCGCGCGACATCGCCGCCAATCTGGTCGATTCCTATCAGCAGCTCTGGAGCCAGCCGTTCGATGCATCGGTCGCCGCCAAGGGCATTGAGCTGCCGCGCTCGGGAAAAAGCGATCTCGGA
Organism: Bradyrhizobium sp.; assembly: GCA_036513695.1. Classification (GTDB taxonomy): domain Bacteria; phylum Pseudomonadota; class Alphaproteobacteria; order Rhizobiales; family Xanthobacteraceae; genus Bradyrhizobium. Next base: position 15,146 of record DATBYN010000050.1, read on the forward strand.
TCGATCCTGTTCGACAACGCCATGTTCCAGATCGAAAGCGCGGTGAAGTTTGCCGGCAGCATTCCCACGATGCTCAAAAGCGTCTCCGATGTGGTCGGCAAGATTTCCGATCCGAGATCGCGCGCCAGCATCGCCAGCATGGTGTCGCCGTCGACCATCTTGAACAAGTCGATCTCCTCGGAGCGCAGTTTTGCGGGCGTATCGATCCCGCTCTCGCGCGCCAAGGCGGTAGCCAAGGCAGCCGGCGGCAAGCTCAACGACGTGGTGCTGGCGGTGTCCAGCGGCGTGGTCCGGCGCTATCTGTTGGAGCGCGGTGCGCTGCCGGCGAAATCGATGACCGCTGCAGTTCCGATCTCGCTGCGTGAGGAAGGCAACACCGACGCCAACAATCAGGTGTTCGGCATGATCTGCTCGATTGCGACCAACATCGAGGATCCCAAGGCGCGGCTGGAGACCATCATTGCGCAATCGACAAAATCCAAGGAGATGTCGCATCCATTGCGGGCCCTGATGCCGCAGATGTCCAACGTGTCGATGCTCGGTGCGCCGATCCTGGTGCAGATCCTGGCGCTGTTGTACAGCCGCTCGAATCTGTCGGACGTGCTGCCACCGGCAGCGAATATCACGGTGTCCAACGTGCCGGGCCCGCGGCAGACGCTGTACGCGACGGGTGCGGAATTGCTGCACATCTTCCCGGTGTCGATCGCAACCCACGGCATTGCGCTCAACATCACCGTGCAGAGCTATCGCGATCAGCTCGACTTCGGTTTTATCTCGGGCGCCAATATCATTCCGCACGTGCAGGTGCTCTGCGACATGCTGCCGGGCGAGTTCGAAACACTTGAGGCTGCGTTCGCACCGCCGCCTGCCGAGATCAAAGGTGCGGCCGAATAGGATCGACAGATGATAGAGATGCCGACACTCCAGTTCGCCCAGACGAACGGAATTCGCATGGGCTATTACGAGGCTGGCCCGAAAACCGACAAGCCGCCGGTCGTTCTCTGCCACGGCTGGCCGGAGATTGCGTTTTCGTGGCGCCACCAGATCAAGGGGCTGGCTGACGCCGGGATTCGCGTGATCGCGCCGGATCAGCGCGGCTACGGCTCAACCGACCGGCCCGAGCCGGTCGAAGCTTACGACATCGAACATCTGACCGGCGATCTCGTCGGCCTGCTCGACCATCTCAACATCGACAAGGCCATCTTCGTCGGTCACGACTGGGGCGGCTTTGTCGTCTGGCAGATGCCGCTGCGGCATATCGATCGGGTTGCCGGCGTCGTCGGCATAAACACCCCGCATACCAATCGCGCCTGGGCCGACCCGATCGAGCTGTTGCGCAAGCGTTTTGGCGAGCACATGTATATCGTGCAGTTTCAGGATGGAGCGCGCGAGCCGGACCGGATTTTTAACAGCCGGGTCGAGCAGACCTTCGATGCGTTTATGCGCAAGCCCGTGCCGCAGGCCGAGTCGATGCCGGCGGAAGCGCCGGTTGCGGGTGTCGGCGCCTCGCCAAGGCTCAATCTGGCGTTTCCGCAGATGATCGCCAACTACGACGCCAGACACGATCCGCGCACGCCGATCCTTTCGCCGGAGGAGAAGAAGGTCTTCGTCGATACATTTACGAAAACGGGCTTCACCGGCGGCATCAACTGGTACCGCAACATGTCGCGCAACTGGCAGCGCTCGGAGGGTCTTGATCACACCGTGCGGGTGCCGTCGCTGATGATCATGGCCGAGAACGATCGCGTGCTGCCGCCATCCTCCGCCGACGGCATGGAGAAGCTGATCCCCGATCTCGAAAAATATCTGGTGCGCGACAGCGGCCACTGGACCCAGCAGGAAAAGCCGGACGAGGTCAGCGCCAAGCTGATCGAATGGCGTAGAAGGCGATTCGGGTGACGAGACGACCGGCGTCGTCATCCTGAGGTGCGAGCCCTCTTGGGCGAGCCTCGAAGGATCCGGCAACGGGTGCAAGCGGCCCATCCTTCGAGGCGCGCAAGAAAGTGCGCCCACCTCAGGATGACGCCGGTTATTGGCGCCAGAGGGCAGGAAACTATTTAGCAATGGCGTCGACCAACCGACTGAGTCCGATCCCGCATCCGCCGACCAAACCGGTGGTCGGCAACATGCTGTCGCTGGACTCGAGCGCGCCGGTGCAAAACCTGGCTCGGCTCGCCAAAGAGCTGGGCCCGATCTTCTGGCTCGACATGATGGGCGCGCCGCTGGTCATCGTTTCCGGCCACGACCTCGTCGACGAGCTCTCTGACGAAAAGCGTTTCGACAAGGCGGTGCGGGGACCCTTGCGCCGGGTGCGCGCAGTCGCCGGCGACGGCCTGTTCACCGCCGACACGTCAGAGCCGAACTGGAGCAAGGCGCACAACATCCTGCTGCAGCCGTTCGGCAACCGCGCCATGCAGTCCTACCACCCGAGCATGGTCGATATCGCCGAGCAATTGGTGAAGAAGTGGGAACGGCTCAACGCCGACGACGAGATCGACGTCGTCCACGACATGACTGCGCTAACTCTCGACACCATTGGCCTGTGCGGTTTCGACTACCGTTTCAATTCGTTCTACCGGCGCGACTATCACCCCTTCGTGGAGTCGCTGGTGCGCTCGCTCGAAACCATCATGATGATCCGCGGCTTGCCGCTGGAGAATCTATGGATGCAAAAGCGCCGGCGCGATCTTTCGGCCGACGTCGAGTTCATGAACAAGATGGTCGACGAGATCGTCGCCGAACGCCGCAAGAATGCGGAAGCCACACAAGACAAGAAGGACATGCTCGCCGCCATGATGACCGGCGTCGACCGCTCAACCGGCGAGCAGCTCGATGACGTCAATATCCGCTACCAGATCAACACCTTTCTGATCGCGGGGCACGAGACCACCAGCGGGCTGTTGTCCTGTACGCTTTATGCGCTGCTAAAGCATCCCGAGATTCTCAAGAAGGCGTATGAGGAGGTCGACCGGGTGCTCGGGCACGATCTGGGGGCAAAGCCGACCTATCAGCAGGTGACGCAACTCACCTACATCACGCAGATCCTGAAAGAAGCGCTGCGGCTGTGGCCGCCGGCGCCGGCCTACGGTATCTCGCCGCTGAAGGACGAGACCATCGGCGGCAAATACAAGCTCAAGAAGAACACCTTTATCACCGTGCTGGTGCTCGCCTTGCATCGTGACCCCAGCGTGTGGGGACCGAAACCCGATGCGTTCGATCCCGAAAATTTCAGCAAGGAGGCGGAGGCGGCGCGTCCCGTCAATGCCTGGAAGCCATTCGGCAACGGCCAGCGCGCCTGTATCGGGCGCGGCTTTGCGATGCATGAGGCGGCGCTCGCGATCGGCATGATCCTGCAGCGCTTCAAGCTGATCGACGTCAATCGCTACCAGATGCATCTGAAGGAAACGCTGACGATCAAGCCGGATGGATTCAAGATCAAGGTGCGCCCGCGCACCGACAAGGAGCGCGGCGCATATGCCGGCGGGAGCACGACGACGGCGGCTGCATCGACCGGCGTAACCGCGCCGCGGGCGCGGACGCGGCCGGGCCACAACACGCCGTTGCTGGTACTCTATGGATCGAACCTCGGCACGGCGGAAGAACTCGCGACCCGTGTGGCCGATCTCGCCGAGGTCAACGGATTTGCGACAAAACTTGCGCCGCTGGACGATTTCGTCGGCAAATTGCCGGAGCAGGGCGGTGTCCTGATTTTCTGCGCGTCGTACAACGGCGCCCCGCCAGACAACGCCTCGCAATTCGTCAAATGGCTGGGCGGCGACCTGCCGAAAGATGCATTTGCAAAACTACGCTATGCGCTGTTCGGCTGCGGCAACAGCGATTGGGCCGCGACCTATCAATCGATCCCGCGCCTGATCGACGAGCAATTGGCGGCGCATGGCGGGCGCAGCGTTTACGCGCGCGGGGAGGGCGACGCCCGCAGCGATCTCGATGGTCAGTTTGAGAACTGGTTTGCCAAGGCCGCGCCTCACGCGGTGAAGGAGTTTGGTGTCGACTCGAGTTTTACCCGCAGCGCCAATGACGAGCCGCTTTACAGAATAGAGCCGGTCGCCCCATCTGCGGTCAACGCCATCGTCGCGCTCGGCGGCGTTTCGCCGATGAAAATCCTGGTCAACAACGAATTGCAGAACAAGAACGGTGCCAACGCCTCTGAACGTTCGACGCGGCATATCGAGGTGCAACTGCCGCCCGATGTCAGCTACCGCGTCGGCGATCATCTGAGCGTCGTGCCGCGCAACGATCCGGCGCTGGTGGATTCCGTGGCACGCCGCTTCGGATTTCTGCCGGCCGACCAGATCAGGCTTCAGGTCGCTGAAGGCCGCCGCGCGCAATTGCCGGTCGGCGATACCGTGTCGGTCGGACGATTGCTCTCGGAGTTCGTCGAGTTGCAGCAGGTCGCGACCCGCAAGCAGATCCAGATCATGTCGGAACACACACGCTGTCCGGTGACAAAGCCAACACTGCTTGCCTATGTGGGCGACGATAACGCCTCGATCGAACTCTATCGCTCGGACATTTTTGCAAAGCGCAAATCAGTGTTCGATCTGCTGGAGGAGCACCCGGCCTGCGAATTGCCGTTCCATGCCTATCTGGAAATGCTGTCGCTGCTGGCGCCGCGCTATTACTCGATCTCGTCGTCGCCGTCCGGCGATCCCTCGCGCTGCAGCGTCACCGTTGCCGTGGTCGAAGGTCCCGCCGGTTCCGGGCGCGGCATCTACAAAGGCATCTGCTCGAATTACCTCGCCGGCCGCCGCGCCGGCGAGACCGTCTACGCAACGTTGCGCGAAACCAAGGCCGGCTTCCGGCTGCCCGACGACGCTGCCGTGCCCCTCATCATGATCGGTCCCGGAACGGGGCTCGCGCCATTCCGCGGTTTTCTGCAGGAGCGCGCCGCCCGAAAAGCGCAAGGACACAACCTCGGGCCGGCGATGCTGTTTTTCGGCTGCCGTCATCCCGACCAGGATTTTCTCTATGCGGATGAATTGAAGGCTTTTGCCGCCAGCGGCATCACCGAACTGCACACCGCATTCTCGCGCAGCGAGAGCCCGAAAACCTATGTGCAGGACCTGGTCGCGGCGCAAAGGGAACGCGTCTGGAGCCTGATCGACAACGGCGCGATCATTTATGTCTGCGGCGACGGCAGCAAGATGGAGCCGGATGTGAAGGCTGCGCTGGTTGCGATCTTTCGCGAACGCAAAGGCGCCGACGCGGACGCCGGCTCGCGCTGGATCGAAGATATGGGCACGCAAAACCGCTATGTGCTGGATGTGTGGGCGGGCGGGTAGCTACCTCTCAACGAGTCGTCCCCGCGAAGGCGGTGACCCATAACCACGACCGGCTGTTGTTATACACAGCCGTGGCCCCAGCTTTTTGCAACAGCTAACATTTGGGGTTATGGGTCCTGGCTCAAGGCCGGGACGACAGCTATTTTATCCCCTCACGCCGCCTTCGCGGTCGCGCCATGCGCATGCTTGTCGATCGCGTCGATGATTTGCGGCCACATCGGGATCGGCAGCGCGTGGCCCATGCCTTCGATCATCAGGAGTTTAGCGCCTGGGATCGAGGCCGCGGTGTCCTTGCCGCCTTCGGGACGGACCAGCGGATCGACGGTGCCGTGAATGACCAGCGTCGGCGCTTTCACCGACCCCAATCGCTCCTTGCGGCTGCCGGAGGCGAGGATGGCCCGGAGTTGCCGCCCGACGCCTGCGGGATTGAGGCCGCGCTCATAGGTGCGTTCGGCGCGCGAGCGATCGAGCGCTTCGTCTTGCGGAAAGCTGCCGACGCGTAGCACCTTCCAGGTCTGCGCGAACCGCGCGATGTACTCATCGCGCGTCGCCGGCGGCGGCGCCATCAGCACGGCGGAGGCCTCGCGGGTCGGCGGCGGAACTTTTGGGTTGCCGGTGGTCGACATGATCGAGGTCAGCGAGCGCACCCGCTCCGGAAACGAGATCGCGATCTCCTGGGCGATCATGCCGCCCATCGAGGCGCCGACCAGATGCGCGGATTTGATGCCGAGTGCATCCATCAGGCCGATGGTGTCCTTTGCCAAGTCGATGAGCTTGTAGGGCGCTTGAATCGGGATTTTCAGGAACCGCTGTTTTAACAGTTCGAGCGCCGTCAGGCGCTTACTGCCCGAAAGCTTGCTGGATTTGCCGATGTCGCGATTGTCGAAGCGGATGACGCGAAATCCACGTGCGGCGAGCTGGGCGCAGAACTCGTCGTCCCAATGGATCATCTGGGCACCGAGACCCATGATCAATAGCAACGGCTCCGCATGGGCGTCGCCGAAAATCTCGTAGCAAATGTCGATGCCGTTGGCGGGGGCAAGCTGCGGCGGCTGATGGATTGACGAATTCACCTGCTGTTCCCTCGGAAACCATTGCTTTGAGGGACTCTATGGCACGGTTTTTCGCGCCGCAGAAGAGCTTGCGGGCGGACAAATCGAGGCCTGCGATGTTGACCGCCCTTCCGCAACGGTGTGGTATGGCGAAAAACAAGCGGACTCAAAAGAACCGCCGTGACCACGCTGGAGGGACGCCATGGCAGACAAGGGCAACGATCCCGTCGCGATCTGGCAAAACATGATCGGCGAGATGGAGAAGGGATTCAACGCCTTCGCCAATAAAGCGATGGAATCGCCGCAATTCAGCAAGGCGATGAATCAGGCCGGAGGCGTCACCGCGGGCGCGCAAAAGCAGCTCGGCGATTTCATGGAGAAATATCTTCTCACCATGAACCTGCCGAGCCGCGCGCAGATGGTCAGCATGGCCGAGCGGCTGCAATCGATCGAAGGCCAGCTCAACGAGATCAAGGCGCTGTTGCATCAGGTGCACGGGAATGCCGCGGGGCCTGAGAGCGGACATACTGGCGCGCCAAAACCGCCGCGCACCAAGCGTCCGCCGTCTCCGGGCGGAGAGCAGAAATGAACGCGGCTGCCGGCTTGGATTTCGCAGGCCTCGATCTGGCTGACATCCCGGACAGGATCCAGACCGAGGTCCAGCGCGCGATTCAGCGCAGCATCAAGGGCGTCGAATATTTTTCGTCGTCCGGCCCGTCACTGGGATCGACGCCGAAGGACATCCTGCATGTCCGCGGCACGATGAATCTCTATCACTACCGGCCGATGTCGGACGAAATCTACCGCGTGCCGATCCTGATCGTGATGGCGACCACCAATCGCGGCTACATCCTCGATCTGGTGCCCGGCCAGAGCTTTATCGAATTTCTTTTGAAGCGCGGCTACGACGTTTACATGCTGGACTGGAGCGCGCCGAAGCCGGAGGAAAAGCGCCTGGCGATGGAGGATTACGTCCTCGACTTCATCCCCGATTGCGTCCGCCGCGTGCAAGCGGATTCCGGCGAGACTGAAATCACCGTGATCGGCTATTGTTTCGGCGGCGTGCTGTCACTGCTCTACGGCTCGATCTTCAACGATGGGCCGATGAAGAACCTGATTTGCTTTACGACGCCGATCGATTTCCGCGAGATGAAGCTGTTCCAGAATTTTTCGGACCGGCGCTATTTCGACGTCGACCATCTCGTCGACAGCGTCGGCAATGTGCCGCCGGAAATGATCCTCTCTTCATTTGAGATGTTGCGGCCGGCCTCGCGCGCCGCTGGTCAAGTGCAGCTCTGGGA
>DATBYN010000051.1:0-3962 GCA_036513695.1 Bradyrhizobium sp.
TCGGATTGCAGAAGAGGATTTGAGACTGCGCGGCGAAGGCGACGTGCTCGGCGTCAGGCAAAGCGGCCTGCCCGGTTATCGCATCGCGCGTTCCGAGGTGCACGGCCAGCTCATCACCCAAGCCCGCGACGAAGCGCTGCGGATCATGAAGGACAATCCGAAGCTCAAAGGCGAGCGCGGCGAAGCGCTGCGCTGCCTGCTCTATCTGTTCGAACGGGATGAGGCGATACCGCTGCTGGGCGCGGGGTAAGGTTCGAGCGGATAGCCGGCTTGCTGCCATCCGCGGCAGCCGCCTTGAATGACGGCAACGTCGGTAAAACCCATTTCCAGCAACGCGTGGGCTGAGAGCGTGGCTTTTCCGCCGCCTCCGCAGGTGAGTATGATTTTCTGATCACGATCTTGAAGGGCAGGATCGCGGCGTTCTTCTTCGCTATCCGCTCTAATCTCAAGCTCGCCGCGCGTGATGTTGCGGGCGCCCGGTATCGTGCCGCGCTCGCGAAGCTGCCATTCTTCGCCGACGTCGATCAGTGTGACGCCGCCGCGGTCGAGGATTTTCTTGGCTTCCTCGGGATGGATCATCGAAACGTGCTTGCGGGCATCGTGCACGCGTTCGCGAAAGGTCTTTCCCTTGCGCATTTCGCGTCCCCGAGCCCTACTCCACCTTCACCGGCTCCGGCTGCAGCGAGGCCGCGTTCGCAACGCGCGCGGCGTTCGCCATTCCGGCCAGGGCTGCGACCTTCTTCTGCGGGTCGGAGCCGGGCTGCACCACGCCGGCCGACATGATCAGGGTCGCGGCGTCCTCGGCGCTCATGTCGATCTCGATGATCTTGCTCTTGGGCACATAGAAGAAAAAGCCCGTGGTCGGGTTCGGCGCGCAGGGCAGAAACACCGAGATGTGCTCCTCCTGGCCAGGAAGGCTGTTGGCGATCTCCACGCTCGGCGATTGCGAGATCAGCACGATCGACCACATCCCGGGCGATGGAAATTCCACGAGGCCGACCCGACGAAAACTCGATCCCCCTGAAAACAGCGTCTCGAACACCTGCTTCAGGCCGCGATAGATCGCGCGCACCGCGGGAATCCGGCCGAGGATTCTCTCCCCGAGATCAACCAGCGTCCGCCCGATCAGGTTTGCGGTCAGGAAGCCCAATAGCGTCAGCGCGATCACGGCAACGATGAGCCCAGAACCCGGCAGCCCGAAAGGCAAATAGGTTTCCGGCCGATAGGCGATGGGCACGAACGGCCGCACCAGGCTGTCGACCCAGTTCACGAACCACCAGGTCAGGTAGAACGTGATCGCGATCGGGCCGGCAACAACAAGACCAGTGAGAAAATAATTCCGGAATCGGGCCATCAAGCCGCTCTGGGCGTCCGGCGGGATTTGGGCCGGGGGCGCAGGCGGAGGCAGGTCGTCGCGGTTCATTGGGGTTCCAGATCGGTCGAAGCCGCCATCTCGGGGCGGGGCGGCAGTCTATCAGCTAGGGTGTTCTAGCAGATTTTTGAAGACCTGAAGGGGCCAAGGAAGTTCCACCTTGGTCTTGACACGCCCTATTCGACCGTCACCGATTTCGCGAGGTTGCGCGGCTGGTCGACGTCGGTGCCCATGATCACGGCGGTATGATACGCCAACAGCTGCACCGGAATGGCATAGACCATCGGCGTGAAGGTCGCGGCCATGTCCGGCAATACGATGGTCACCAGCGACTCGATGGTCGCCTCCGCCGCACCCTTGGCGTCGGTCATGAGAATAATATTGCCGCCGCGGGCCGCGACTTCCTGCATGTTGGAGACGGTTTTCTCGAACACCCGGTCGAACGGTGCGATCACCACCACCGGCATGTTCTCGTCGATCAGCGCGATCGGCCCGTGCTTGAGTTCGCCGGCGGCATAGCCTTCGGCATGGATGTAGGAGATTTCCTTCAGCTTCAGCGCGCCTTCCAGCGCGAGCGGATAGCTGGTGCCGCGGCCGAGATAGAGCACGTCTTTTGATTTGGCGATGTCGCGGGCGAGCTTTTCGATCTGCGGCTCGGTGGCGAGCGCCGCGGCCATCAGCCGCGGAATTTCGATGAGCCCATGCACCAGCTTGGCTTCGTCGGCATCCGACAACTCGCCGCGCGCCTTGCCGGCGGCAACCGCGAGCGCGGCCAATACCATCAGCTGGCAGGTGAAGGCTTTTGTGGAGGCGACGCCGATTTCCGGGCCGGCCAATGTCGGCAGCACGGCCTCGCTCTCGCGCGCAATCGTCGAGGTGGGTACGTTGACGACCGACAGCGTGTGCAACCCTTGCGACTTCGCGTAACGCAGCGCCGCCAGCGTGTCGGCGGTCTCGCCGGACTGCGAAATGCAGATCGCGAGATCGCCCTTGCGCAGCGGCGCCTCGCGGTAGCGGAATTCGGAGGCGACATCGAGCTCGACAGGCAGCCGCGAAAGGCGCTCGAACCAGTACTTGGCAATATAACCGGCATAGCTTGCGGTGCCGCAGGCGGTGATCGATATCCGCTGGATGTCCTTGAAATCGAACGGCAGGCTTACAGGCAGCGCCACGCGCTCGGCTGCCATGTCGACATAGCGCGCCAGCGTATGGCCGACCACCTCCGGCTGCTCGTGAATCTCCTTGGCCATGAAGTGGCGATAATTCGCCTTGTCGACCAAAAACGACGACGCGCCGGATTTCAGCACCTCGCGATTGACCACCGCGCCGTGCGCGTCATAGATCACGCCGACTTCGCGGGTCAGAACCACCCAGTCGCCGTCCTCGAGATAGCTGATCGTGTCGGTGAAGGGCGCGAGCGCAATCGCATCCGAGCCGAGATACATCTCGCCGTCGCCATGGCCGATTGCCAGCGGCGAGCCCTTGCGGGCGCCGATCATCAAGTCGCCGTGCCCCCTGAACAGGAACGCCAGCGCAAATGCGCCGCGCAATTGCGGCAGCGACGCCTTCACCGCCTCCTGCGGCGACGCGCCTTTGAGCAGATACGAGTTGACCAGATGCGCGACGGTTTCGGTGTCGGTTTCGCTGGCGAATTTCGCGCCCTGCTCTTCCAGCATCTGCCGCAATTCGCGAAAATTCTCGATGATGCCATTGTGGACCACCGCGACATTGTCGGTCGCATGCGGATGTGCGTTGCCCTCGGTCGGCTTGCCATGCGTCGCCCAGCGGGTATGGCCGATCCCGGTGTGGCCCGCGAGTGGCTCGGCCTTCAGTCGCGTTTCCAGGTTTTTCAGTTTGCCTTCGGCGCGGCGGCGTTCGAGATGGTCGCCTTCAAGGGTCGCGACACCCGCGGAATCATAGCCGCGATATTCAAGGCGTTTGAGCGAATCCACGATCTGGTCCGCGACCGGACCGCGCCCCAAAATTCCGACAATGCCGCACATGCGGAAAAATATCCCCAAATCGCCGAAAAGTTTTCAAACTAGCGCAGGCCTCTCTTAACGAGAAAGGCCGAGGGTCAGATACTCAATAATTATTGCGGATTGAAACAGCGTTAAGCCGAAAGCTTAACTGGCAACCAACGCTTTCTCCGGAAGATCGATAATACGGAGGCAAGCCTGTGACAAACACGCGCCAGCCCCAAAACGGCCGTTTCCTGTATGTCAGCGCCAGCGAGACCGAGGGCACCCACCTCGCCCACTGGCCGCCGCCGCACCGCGGGCAAGAGGCAAAACCGGTGTTCATGAAGCACAGACCGGGCGAACCCGCAAAACGCGCCAAGCCGCGCGGCTGGCGCCTGACGCGCGCGATCTTCTCGGAATTTGCCGAGGACGAATAGTCGGATTTCGCGCGCAAATCTCTCACCCCGTCATTGCTGTGACGAAGAGGGCATCAAGCCTTCGGCGGCTTCGCCCGCGTCTTCATCTCGCGGTATCGCTTCGCCCCGCCCTCGCGGTTGGTCTGCGGGCTGCGCTCTACCGCAAGCGCGTCGTCGGGCACGTCTTTCGTGATCACCGAGCCCGAACCGATA
>DATBYN010000052.1:0-3250 GCA_036513695.1 Bradyrhizobium sp.
TCGGCCCAATAGTCCTGGCTGTGTTGCCATTCCGGCTTGTCGCCGCGCTTGGGCAACAGATGCATGTCGCGCATCAAATAGCCGGGATTGAAATTTTCGGGATCGATCCAGGACGATAGCGGCATGTTGGAGTCCTGCAGCCGCAGCGCCGGCACGACCTTCTTGGCGCCCTTGTTCTTCATATGCGCGAGCAGGCGGCAGACGAAATCCGCCACCAGATCGGTGCGCAGCGTCCAGCTGGCGCGGAAATATCCGAACACCCAGGCCATGTTCGGCACGCCGGTGAACATCATGCCGCGATAGGTGACGGTGTCGGCGAAATCGAGCGAGGCGCCGTCGATCTCGAAAGCAATATCGCCGAGCACACTGAGATGGAAGCCGGTCGCGGTGATGACGATGTCGGCGTCGAGCCGCTTTCCCGACTTCAGGAGAATGCCGGTCTCCTCGAACCGCTCGATCTCGTCGCTGACGACGGACGCTTTGCCGCCTTTGATGGCCTGGAACAGATCGGCGTCGGGGACGAAGGCGATGCGCTGCCGCCAGGGCCGATAACTCGGCGTGAAATGCTTCTCGACATCGGCATCGGAATCGGGCCCCAGCGCCGCGCGGATGCCACCGAGCAGCTCCCGCCTGACGATTTCGGGCTCGGTGAATGAGCGGCGGGTGAAGGCATCCTGCTCGAACAGGATCTTTCGGCGCACAATCTCGTGGATCCATTCCTCGCTGACCTGCAATTGCCGCAGCGTCTCGGCGAGTTCGATGGCGTTGCGGCCGGTGCGGAAGTAGGTCGGCGAGCGCTGCAGCATGGTGACGTGGCCGCTTTCATCGGCGATCGCTGGAATAAGCGTCGCAGCGGTCGCACCCGAACCGATCACGACGACCTGCTTGTCCGATAGCTCGAGATCGTCAGGCCAGCGCTGCGGATGAACGATGCGGCCCTTGAAGGTTTGCATGCCCTTCCAGTGCGGCGTGTAGCCTTCGGAATGCCGGTAATAGCCCTGACACATCCAGAGGAAATTCGCGGTGAAGGTCTTGGGCTCGCCGGTGTCGGTCCGGACCGCTTCGATGGTCCACAGATTGGTCGCGCTCGACCAACTCGCCGAGGAAATCTGGTGCCGATAGCGGATGTGCTTTTCGAGCCCGTTCTCGGCGATGACCTCGCCCATATAGGCGCGAATTTCCGCAGCGGTTGCGATCGGTGCGCTGGTCCAGGGCTTGAAACGATAGCCGAAGGTATGAAGATCGCTGTCGGAGCGGATACCGGGATAGCGGTGGGTCAGCCAAGTGCCGCCAAAGCTCTCTTGCGCCTCCAGCATGACAAAACTCGTGCCCGGAGACTGCGTGGTCAGATGATAGGCGCTGCCGACGCCGGAAATACCGGCGCCCACGATCAGTACGTCAAAATGCTCGACCGCTTGCGAAGCGGAAGTGGTGTGAGTTGTTGCGAGGGCGTCCATGTCTCCGGCTCTTTTTTGATTGGCAACTTGTTGCTTTAAATCTGTAGAGATCAATCATGATCGGCGCAATGCATCAGATCAACCCGCTCCTCTCACAGGGCAGAACCCCACGCCCGTGCGGTCTGTAAAATCCAGTCGCGGTAAAGCGTGAGCGGCGTGACGCCGGTCAGACCGCCGCAGCCCGCGCTGGCGTTCGGTCCGGTCGACCAGCTGATGACGCCGATGATGAAAGGGCCTCCCTGCCGGTCCTCAAACACCGGCCCACCGGAATCCCCGGTGCAGGCGCCAAGCCCCTCACGGGCGCCTTGCGTGAGCGGATCGACCAACCTGATTTGCAATGTCCCGGGCTGGCCGGTCGCGACCAGACCGGCGACGCGAATGGTTCCGCCGCTCGAGCCTTCGCCGCGGATGGTGACGCCGATGCCGGCGATGGTGAAGCGGCTGCCGACGATAATCGGGATCTGCGGCACGCCCAACGTTGCGGCGCTTTTCCCGCTGGGCGAAATTTCGAGCTGCAGCAACGCCACGTCGGCGGTCGCGCGATGCGCCACCATCGCCTGCATGTTGAAGGCGGGGTGAATGGCGACAGTTCTCACATCCCGCAGCAGCGGCTTGTTGTCGGCGCCATATTCGACGATCTTGTAGTCTGCGCCGGGCTGCACGCAATGCGCCGCGGTCAGCACGAGTTTCGGCGCGATCAACGCACCGGTGCAGAAATTGCCGCGCGAGCCGACAATGGTGACGACGGAGCGGCCGACGCCCGCGGCAGAAGGCACCCCGCCGCCGACGATGGCGTGAGCGGGCGCTGCGGCGAGCAGCGCCAGGATTGTGAGCAAGTGGGGAGGGATTTTCATCGCGGCAGCAATAGAACGTAACCGGCGCGTCGCCAAGGCGGGGACTGGTTCCAGCCGGCTCACCGTGTTAGCCGTTGGCGACATCGCATCAACATGACCAGGGGAATCGATGATCGAGGCAGTGATCTGGGATTTTGGCGGGGTGCTCACCACCTCACCGTTCGAGGCGTTTGCGCGGTTTGAGAGCGAACGCGGATTGCCCGCCGATATCATCCGGCGCACCAACGCCAACAACCATCTCGAAAATGCCTGGGCGAAATTCGAGCGCGCCGAAGTCGACATTGAAACCTTCGACCAGCTGTTCGCGGCCGAATCGCTGGCGCTGGGGGCGGAGGTCCGCGGCCGCGAAGTTTTGCCGCTGTTGTCCGGCGATCTGCGGCCCGAGATGGTCGAGGCGCTGAGAACTGTGAAGACGAAATTCAAGACCGGCTGCATCACCAATAACCTTCCCGCCAATGCGATCGGAAGCCGCAGCGGCCGCTCGCTCTATGTCACTGAGGTGATGGCGCTGTTCGATCACATCATCGAATCCGCCAAGATCGGCTTGCGGAAGCCCGATCCGCGCATCTACCGGATGATGGTCGAAGCGCTCGGCGTCGATCCCAAGGCATGCGTCTATCTCGACGATCTCGGCGTCAACCTGAAGCCCGCCCGCGAGATGGGCATGACCACGATCAAGGTCGCGAATGCGCCGCAAGCCATCGCCGAACTTGAGGCGGCGACGGGGCTGTCGCTGCGATAGTTGCGCGAGGGGACGATGCCGAAGAACATAGTCATTTGCTGCGATGGCACCGGCAACGAGATAGGCTCCAACATCTCGAACGTCCTCAAGCTGTTCCGCGTCCTCGAAAAGGACGCGGGCCAGCGGGTCTACTATCATCCGGGCATCGGAACGATCGGCCTGGAAAGCGCCTGGGGGCGTTTCAAACAGAAAGTCCG
>DATBYN010000053.1:0-2455 GCA_036513695.1 Bradyrhizobium sp.
ACCTCGTCGATCGGCTTCTCCCACCAATCGTTGGAAAAAATCTCGATCTCGGAATAGCCGCCAAAACCCTGCGCCTCGACCGCGCTGCGCAATCGCTTGATGTCGATCACGCCATCGCCCATCATGCCGCGGTCGTTGAGAATGTCCTTGGTCGGCACCAGCCAGTCGCAGACGTGAAACGCCTTGAGGCGATCCTTTCCGGCGCGTTCGATCTGCGGCAGCACATCAGGATCCCACCAGATGTGGTAGACGTCGAGCGCAACGCCGAGCAAACCGGTCCGGTCGGGATCAAGCGCGTCGCAAAGATCGAGCGCCTGTTTTGTCGTGTTGACGCAGGCGCGGTCGGCGGCATAGGCGGGATGCAGCGGCTCGATGGCTAACGGCATGCTGGCCTGCCTGGCGTATTCCATCATTTCGGCGATGGCATCGTTAACCCGCGTCCGCGCTTCCGCGATATCCTTCGAGGCCACGCTCCCCGGCCGCGAATATTGCGGCAGTCCGCCGACCACCAGTACGACGCACGGCGCGCCGAGCGCGCTCGCCTCATCGACGGCGCGGCGGTTGTCGTCGCGCACTTCGATCCGATGCGCGGCGTCGGATGTAAACATCCCGCCACGGCAATAGCCCGACAGCTCCAGGCCTGCGTCGCGTACCGCGCGTACCGCGCGATCGAGCCCAACGCCCGCGACCTGGTCGCGCCAGGGATCGATGGCACGGATGCCATGCCGCGCGCAGGCCTCGATGATCTGCACGAGATCGCCCTGCTTGCGGACGGTCGCCGTGTTCAACGACAGCCAGCGATGATCGGTCGAAAACTCCCGCATCACGCATCACAGCCGCGCAGTGCGAGCACCATCTTCATCCGCCGCGTCGCGAGCTCGGGATTGGCGAGCAGCCCCGCCTGGTCCGCCAGACGAAACAGCTCGGCGAGATGCAAGGTCGAGCGCGCGCTGTCCTGCCCGCCGACCATCGTAAAATGATCCTGATGGCCGTTGAGATAGGCCATGAACACGATGCCGGTTTTGTAAAACCGCGTCGGTGCCTTGAAGATATGGCGCGACAGCGGCACGGTCGGTCCCAGCACGTCGTGGAAACCAACCGCGTCGCCGGCACCGAGCCGCGACAACGCGTAAGACGCCGCCGGCGCAATGGCATCGAAGATGCCGAGCAGCGCGTGGGAAAAGCCGTATTCGTCGCCGGCGATCAGTTCGGCGTAATTAAAATCATCGCCGGTGTACATTTTGACGTTTTTGTCGAGCCGGCGGCGCATGTCGATCTCGCGCTGCTTGTCGAGCAACGAGACTTTCACGCCATCCACTTTCGCAGCATTGGCGTTGATGACGCCAACCGCGACATCCATCGCTTCATCGAGGTTTTGCGTGCCCCAGTAGTTTGCCAGCGCCGGATCGAACATGTCGCCGAGCCAGTGGATGATCACGGGCTCCGCCACCTGCGACAGCACCCGGTTGTACACTTTGGCGTAGTCGTCGGGGCCGCGGCCAATCCTGGCCAGCGCGCGCGACGCCATCAGGATAATGCGTCCGCCTGCCTTTTCGATTTTCCCGATCTGCTCCTCATAGGCGCGGATCACGTCGTCGAGGGTCCTTGCGTCCTCCGGCGCGAGATGATCGGTGCCGGCGCCGGAAAACACCAGCGCGTTACCGCGCGCTTTCGCCGCCCGCACCGATCGCTCGATCAATTCCAGCGACGTCGGCCAGTCCAGCCCCATGCCGCGCTGCGCGGTATCCATGGCTTCCGCAACACCGAGGCCCAAGTCCCAAACATGCTCGCGAAAGGCAATAGTCTTGTCCCAATCGACCGCCGCCGACAGCCACGGATCGATATCGGCAAGCGGATTGGCGACCACATGGGCTGCGGAAAACGCCACGCGGTTTAGCGTGCCCTGAAGTTTTGTCGGAAAATTCCGCGACGCCGCCAGGCGATAGGTTTCGATCGAACGATCAGCGCGCGGCAGATTCAGCTGATAGGACGAGATCGGCAACACCGATTTATTCACAGCGCTTCCTCCTCACAGCTTGATCGGCGCGACGTCGATCCAGCGCCGCTCGCGCCAGCTTTTAAGTGCGCATTCGGCGAGCTGCACGCCCTTGGCCCCCTCCAGCAGCGTATATTTATTCGGCGCGTCCTCGCAGACATGGCGGATGAACATTTCCCACTGCTCTTTGAAACCGTTGTCGTAAGAGCTGTTTTCGGGAAGTTTTTGCCAATCGGCATAGAAATCATGGGTGCGCTTCTCGTCCGGATTCCATACCGGCCGCGGCGTCGCCTGGCGCCCCTGGATCACGCAATCGGACAGCCCGGCCACCGCCGAGCCAAGGGTACCGTCGACCTGGAAGGTGACGAGATCGTCGCGATAGACCCGCGTCACCCAACTCATATTGATATGCGCGATCACGCCGCCCTTGAGGCGAAACGTCGCGTAAGCGGAATCATC
>DATBYN010000054.1:0-3099 GCA_036513695.1 Bradyrhizobium sp.
GCGATGGTGGCGCCGTAATCAAGCCACCGGGCCAAGACCCGGTGGCGAAAACGCGTTCCGATCGCCGATTTGAAATCCGCGATCACCCTTTGCGAGTCCGCATTGGGGGATGGCCTTAATCTTATCGAGAATTTTCAGAAGCTCAACGCCGAACGGAAAAGGCGCTTCGGATAGTCGTTGTCGCCTTGGTCCGGCGACGCTATGGCGTGTCCGTTGAGGTTTCAATTGCAGACAAATCACAAAGCGGCTGATTCTAGGCGGAAGTTACCCCTCACGCTTGGGCGTAAGTCATTGATCCAGAATCGAAATGGTGTTTTCGGTCGTGCTTTTGTGTCCATGTAATTTGTAATATATCGCTCGACAGGATTCGTGACGCATGATTCAATCAGTCCATTGTGCTTAATCCGATGCACGCCCAAGTTAAGGAACGCGCCTTCAGGCTCCGTTTGTCCCAGCCAGGGTTGTAGACAGTGCGGCAACTGTCCGTTCCGAAACTCCGTGAGTCGGATCAATGGCTTGCGGCCTTTGCGTCGGGTAACTTCGGGCTAGACTAGTTTCTGTCGCGAAATGCGTGGATTTAGGCAAGCATGGTTCAGTTATGCCGATGAATTGGGCCTGAATTGAGCGGTGGCTGCCTGAAGTTGAGGGCGTTCTACACGTAGTTTTCGGCATTAGCCCGCCATCGCTAGGCGGAGTTGCGCTGGGCGACGCAGGAGTGCGCGGCGGTTTTGTTCCACTCGCGGCGACGATAGGCGCTGTTTATCGGGCGGCTTTTCGTCGGCGCGACGATTGCCTGGTCAGCAGCGCGGCAACGATCATGAGGTTGTTGGCGAGCACCGCCGCGCCGACAAACAACGCGAAGCGCTCGGCGCCATCGGCGCGGCAACGCTTCATGCCGCGACCGCGCATCAGCACCGAGATGCGCCCTTCGATGCCGGCGCGAAAGCGCTGGCCCTGTTTGAACGCCGCCGATCTTTCGTAGGCGTGGCGTTGCGGCGTTTTGCTGCCGCCGCGCTGTGGAATGGATACCGTCGTGACGGCGCCGTGCACGCACGCTGTCACGTTCTGCTCGCTGAAGAAGCCGCGATCCGACGCATAGAGTTCCGGGGCACGGCCGAAGGCGCGGCGATGACGCTTGAGCGACGGCGCCACATGCACCTCATCGCAGGGGTTTCCCTTCAACACCTCATACTGGGTAATCAAACCTTTGGCGCTTTCGGCGAGAAACACCTTGTGGCCGAATTCCACCGGCGTGCGCACCTTGCCGCGCTTGATCAGGTCGGTATGGGGCTCGAAGATCGAATAGATCTTCTCGGCATTGGGCACCTGCTCGCCGTCGAGGACGCGGCGGCGCGCCTGATCGATCACCCGCGCGCCGAGACCGCAATAATGCGCGATCTCGTCGCGCAGGGCGTCGATCGTCATGGCGGCGAACAGGTCCTTGCCGCGCATCCTGGCGGTCTTTTCGAGTGCGGTTTTCGCGTTCGCCACCACCTCCTCGGCGATGCCGATCAGTTCGCGATATGTGGCGGTCTGCCGCGATCCGGCGCCCTGGCGCTGCTTCGTCGTCATGCGCTGAATCTCGTACATGCGCCGGTGCGCCGAACGCCGCCGATCGCGAAAACCATTGATACGCCGCAGCTTCAGCGCCTTGGCGAGGCGGCCGACCAGACGCGTGACGACGCGCACCACATCCCACAGCAAGGTATTGTCGGTCGGATGATGAATGTCGGTCTCGACCACCGTGGTGTCGACCCGCAGCCTGGCGCCGTCCTCCAGACCGAGCGCCACCGCAGCTTGAACCACCAGATCGTTGACGGCTTTGAGCGTCTGCGGCGTCAGCCGATTGAAGCCGCGGTTAAAAGCATCATGCTTGGGCACCGGATCGCAGTAGAAATCGGTGAACTGGCGCAGCGTCACGCCGTCGGCGATCCGCTCGCGCAACTCGCGGTAATCCCAGTTCTTGACGCGCATCAGGATCAGCGAGCGCAGCACCTGCGGTGCCGTCAGGCCGCGGCGCCCCTTGCGAGGCTGCTTCAGACCGCGCACCAGATCGCGCCGCACCCGCTCGATCATCGCATGCTGGCGGTCGAGGAAATCGGATATCGATTGCAGCAACGGCTCCAGGCACACGCCCTGCAGCATAAGTTCGACATCCGCAAAGCTGACCTGCCGCGCCGCCGCCCGCGCCACGGCTCAGCTCTTCTGGTTCTTCGCTGCGCTCGCACGCGCGCGCTTCAACGCCTTGACGTAGCGCGGCCCGGCTTGCACCAGCAGGTCCTGCAGGGCACGCCCGTCCTCCACAGCGCGGCGCACCTCGCCCACAAGGTCTTCAGGAACATAAACCGCGAACCGGCGTCCGTTGTGCCGGCCGTACAGAACGTGGCTCGGATGCTGTTCGCCGGACAAACACGCCGGGCAGTTCGCGTGGATGCACCGACTGCGGCGAAAGCTCAGTGAGCCCAAAATCGCCGGCCACAGCGCCGCCGAACAGCTCTCCATCCAGCGAAGGACATCGGCGGTCGTTTCAGTCTTCACCCGAATCATCTCTAATGTGTGCTACACCACACATTAAAGTGGCAAGCAAAACTTGCAGCGAAAAAATGCTAGAAACCTCGATTCCACCGTACTATCTTGCCTTTCGCGACAGAAACTAGTCTAGGCTGGCACGACGGGTACCTTGTCCTTGCGTAGCGCAGTCATGAACTGCGGGCCCAGTTTCAAGTGCGTGCTCACCAGTTCCGGCGGAGTCAGCGCTATCCATTGGTTCAGAGACACGTCGGCGTAGTAGCTGCTTTTGAATATCTCCAGAAAGCGCAGTGGCGTGGAGCCGGTATTCTCGACGTAGTGGCCCATGGCGAAGGGCACATAACCGACATCGCCAGCCAGGAAATCGAAGGTGCGCGCCTGGCCTGACGAGGCGAACACGCCCATGCGGGCTTGGCCCTCGATGTAGTACTGCCATTCGTCGGTGTTGGGATGCCAGTGCAGTTCACGCATTCCGCCCGGTTCGACCTCGACGAGCGCCGCGGCAATGGTCTTGGACACAGGGAAGACGCTCGAGTCGGTGATGCGGACCGTTCCGCTCTTCGTCCGTAT
>DATBYN010000055.1:0-3424 GCA_036513695.1 Bradyrhizobium sp.
TTCCTTGGAGCCGAAAAAGCCGGCCAGCGACGCCAGCACGATCAGAAACGGAAACAGCGCCATCAACGTCGACAGCGCGATGTGGCTGGCGATCGCCCAGCCGTCATCGGCGAGAAACGTGTAGAACGCATCCATGACGACGAGATAGACGTAGCGAAGCTGCCTCACATTGCACCTTGCTGGAGCGGAAGACGCACTCGGCGGATGACCAGGCTAGCTTCTGATATTATTGGACAAAAAGCCAGATCGTGGGACCTTTGCCGGGCCGGATGCGGGCGATGGCGGACGGTCTTGGGCGGTGTTATGTACGGCGATGGCTTCATTCCTGAGTACGATCATCCTTCCCATCGCGGTCGCCGCGGTTGCGCTGGTGCTGCTGCTTGGTCTTCTTAACATGATGCGCGGCGGATCGCCGAACCGCTCCCAGAAACTGATGCAGCTTCGGGTATTGCTGCAATTCGTCGCGATTGTCATCACCATGCTCGCAGTCTGGGCGATGGGGCATTAAAAGGAGACGGACATGGTCGTCCTTAATCGCATCTACACGCGAACCGGCGATGACGGCACCACCGCGCTCGGCAGCGGCGAGCGGCGTTCGAAATTCGATCTGCGCATAGCGGCCTTTGGAACCGTCGACGAGACCAACGCCGCGATCGGTATCGTGCGGCTCTATCTCACTGAGGCCCGCGACCTCGACGCGATGCTGGGCCTGATCCAGAACGATCTGTTCGACCTCGGCGCCGACCTCGCGGTGCCCGAACGTGAGGGCAAGGCGGAGCGGCTGCGGATCGTGTCGAGCCAGGTGGAGCGCCTGGAGCGCGACATCGACAGCTTAAACGCAAAGCTTTCGCCGCTGACCTCGTTCGTGCTGCCCGGCGGCACGCCTGCGGCGGCGCACCTGCATCTGGCGCGCACGATATGCCGCAGGGCGGAACGGATCATGGTGGAACTCGCATCCCGGCCCGACGAGCCGGTCGGCGATGCCGCCATCCAGTATATCAACCGCCTGTCGGACTTCCTGTTCGTCGCCAGCCGCGCCATGAATAATAATGGCGCCGGCGACGTCTTGTGGGTGCCGGGCCAAAACCGCTAAGCACGTATGTTAGGCGGCAATTTTTGGCCCTATCGCGTTGACCGGGGTTGGGGAGACCTTTAGGTTCCGCGCCCAAGCTGAGCAAAGGCCAAATTTCCAAGCGAAAGAGGATCGATGAAGGTTCTGGTACCGGTAAAGCGGGTGGTCGATTTCAACGTCAAGGTCCGGGTCAAGAGCGACGGATCGGGCGTCGAACTGTCCAACGTCAAGATGTCGATGAATCCATTCGACGAAATCGCCGTCGAGGAGGCCCTGCGCCTGAAAGAGGCGGGCAAGGCAACCGAAGTGGTGGTGGTGTCGATCGGTCCCGCGCAAGCGGCCGAAACCATCCGGACCGGCCTCGCCATGGGCGCCGACCGTGGCATCCTGGTCAAGGCGGAAGGCAATGTCGAGCCGCTGGCGGTCGCGAAAATCCTCAAAGCCATCGCCGACGAAGAGAAGCCCGGCCTGATCGTTCTCGGCAAGCAGGCGATCGACGACGACTCCAACCAGACCGGCCAGATGTTGGCGGCATTGCTCGGATGGTCACAGGCTACCTTTGCCTCCAAGCTCGAAGTCGATGGAACCGACTTCAAGGTGACGCGCGAGGTCGACGGCGGGCTGCAGACGGTTAAACTCAAGGGACCTGCGATCGTAACTACCGATCTGCGGCTGAACGAGCCACGTTACGCGAGCCTGCCTAATATCATGAAGGCAAAGAAGAAACCGATCGCGGACAAGAGCGCGGCCGATTATGGCGTCGATCTCACCGCCCATCTCGAGATCCTCAAGACATCCGAACCGCCCGGCCGCAAGGGTGGCGTCAAGGTCAAGGACGTCGCCGAACTGGTGTCGAAGCTCAAGACCGAAGCCGGGGTTCTCTGATGACCACGTTATTGATTGCCGAACATGACAACACCTCGATCAAGGACTCGACCAACAAGGCGCTGACGGCGGCTGCCGCGCTGGGCGGCGAGGTCCATGTGCTGGTCGCCGGCCAAAACGCCAAGGGTGCCGCCGACGCAGCCGCCAAGCTCGCCGGCGTCAAGAAGGTCTTGCTGGCCGACGACGCTGCCTATGCCCATGACCTTGCCGAGCCGCTGGCGGCGCTGATCGTGGCGCTGGCGCCTTCCTATGACGCCTTCGTCGCGCCCGCGACCTCCCGCTTCAAGAACGTGATGCCGCGGGTGGCGGCGCTGCTCGACGTCATGCAGGTGTCGGAAATCATCAAGGTGGTTTCATCAGACACGTTTGAGCGGCCGATCTATGCCGGCAACGCGATCCAGACGGTAAAATCGAAGGACGCCAAGAAGGTGATCACGGTGCGCACCTCGACTTTCGCCGCGACTGGCGAAGGCGGCAGCGCGCCGGTAGAAAATGCGGCCTCTGCGGCCGATCCCGGCCTCTCCAGCTTTGTCGGCGAGGAAGTCGCAAAAAGCGATCGCCCCGAACTGACCTCGGCCAAGATTATCGTCTCCGGCGGCCGTGCCATGCAGAGCCGCGAGAATTTTGCCAAATATATCGAGCCGCTCGCCGACAAGCTTGGCGCCGGTGTCGGCGCCTCGCGCGCGGCGGTCGATGCCGGCTATGCGCCGAACGACTGGCAGGTCGGGCAGACCGGCAAGGTGGTGGCGCCGGAACTTTATGTCGCGATCGGCATCTCCGGCGCGATCCAGCATCTCGCCGGCATGAAGGATTCCAAGGTGATCGTCGCGATCAACAAGGATGAGGACGCGCCGATTTTCCAGGTCGCCGATTACGGCTTGGTGGCTGATCTCTATCAGGCAGTTCCCGAACTCACCGAGGCGCTCGGCAAGCTCGGAAAGTAACGACGACGCGCGTACTGGGCAAAGCGGGGTGCCGGCTTTGCGATTAGAATGCGCGCAATTGTGAACTGAAGAAAAAAGCGCCGTCGGATGAAGCGGACTCCGGCCGGTGTTTATGCAAAAGAGGGATGGGCAGGCGCGGGAAGCGCGCCTTGGCCCGGTGAGATGACAAGATGGCGGCAATGATCAAGAAGATCGGCGTGATCGGCTCGGGCCAGATGGGCAACGGCATCGCGCATGTGGCGGCGCTGGCCGGGCTCGACGTCGTGCTCAACGACGTATCCTCGGACCGCCTGAAGTCTGCGATGGCGACCATCAACGGCAATCTGTCGCGCCAGGTCGCCAAGAAGATCATCGCAGAGGACGCCCGCAAGCAGGCGCTTAACCGCATCGTCTCCACCGAGACGATGGAGGGGCTTTCCGATTGCGATCTGGTGATCGAGAGCGCGGTCGAGAAGGAAGAGATCAAGCGCAAGATCTTTCACGACCTCTGCGCGGTGCTGAAGCCCGAGGCGATCGTCGCCTC
>DATBYN010000056.1:0-3238 GCA_036513695.1 Bradyrhizobium sp.
CACCGGAAGCCGCGACACCATCAGGAATGCAATCAGCAGCGTAAAGACCGCCGTCAGCATCGAAGGCGGTCGCGGCAGACCGAGAAATGCGAGGTAGATCGGCAGCAGGGCGAGGATCGCGCCCATCGGTGCCGGAACGCCGGTAAAATAATTGGTCGCAAAGGCGGGCTTGTTCGGATCGTCCATGGTGGCGTTGAAGCGGGCGAGCCGCAGGCCGCCGCTGATGGCAAACACCATCGCCGCGATCCAGCCGCCATTGTTCAATTCATGCAACTGCCAGAAGTACAGGATCAGGCCTGGTGCGACGCCGAAATTGACGAAGTCGGCGAGGCTGTCGAGCTCGGCTCCGAATTTCGACTGGCCCTTGATCATGCGCGCGACGCGGCCGTCGATGCCGTCGAGCACGGCGGCGAACACGATCGCGCCTACCGCCAACTCCATCCGCCCTTCGGTGGACAGCCGGATCGCTGTCAGCCCGGCGCAGATCGCGAGCAGCGTGATGACGTTGGGCACCAGCATCCGCACCGGGATCGGACGAAACCGGCGGCGGCGGGCGTCGAGATATTTTGGGTCGATCGGCATCATGGCTCGCCTCTATATAGCAAGCGCGCCGGGCTAACGCCATTGCGGCGGGAACCGGCCGGTTCTACCCCCAAAATTGGTTAATCGCCGCGGAAAGTCCGGCCGTTATCGCCGAGCTTGAAATCGGCCAGAACAGTCTCGCCGGCGACCGCGGTCTGGCCTTCGGCGACCAGCGCCTTTGTTCCTTCGGGCAAATAGACGTCGAGGCGCGAGCCAAACCGGATCAAGCCGAACCGCTCGCCGGCGCCGATGGTCTGCCCTTCGCGAACGAATGAGACAATCCGCCGCGCCACCAACCCAGCGATCTGGATCACGCCGATGCGCCCGTTGGCCGTCGAGATGACCAGCGAGTTGCGCTCATTGTCCTCGCTCGCCTTGTCGAGCTCGGCATTGACGAAGGCGCCGGGCCGGTACGCGATCCGGTCGATCCGGCCCGCCACCGGACTGCGGTTCACATGGCAGTTGAATACGCTCATAAAGATCGAGATGCGCGGCAGTGGCCTGTCGCCGAGACCAAGCTCTGCCGGCGGCATCACCTGCGTCACCTTCGAGATGCGCCCGTCGGCCGGTGCCACCACGAGGCCCTCGCGCACCGGCGTCACCCGCACCGGATCGCGGAAGAACAACGCGCACCAGACCGTCAGCACCGTACCGATCCAGCCCAGCGGCGACCATATCCAGAACAGGATCAGGCTCGCCAGCGCAAAGCCGCCGATGAACGGATAGCCTTCGGAATGGATCGGCGGAATTTGCGCGCGGATGGAATTGACGATCGACATTGATTCTCTGAGTGTTGTGATTCTCTGATGTGTTGTTCGCTCTTCCCGTGAGAGAAGGGACTATGCTTCGGTCATTCGGCCGCGGCTGGCGTCACCAGCACATCGTCGACTGGCGGCGGCTCCCGGTTCGGCGCTTCGTTCTCGTCGGCGATCCGCGCCAGTCTCTCCCGCGCCTCCTGGGCCTCGCGCTGCCGGTTCCACATACTGGCATAAAGTCCGCCCGAAGCCAAAAGCTGGGTGTGGGTTCCGCGCTCGGCGATGCGGCCCTGATCCAGCACGATGATCTCGTCGGCGCCGACGATGGTGGACAGCCGATGCGCGATCACAAGCGAGGTGCGGTTGCGCGAGACCCGCTCGAGCGCTTCCTGGATTTCGTGCTCGGTGTGGCTGTCGAGCGCCGACGTCGCTTCATCCAGCACCAGGATCGGCGGCGCCTTAAGGATGGTACGGGCGATCGCAACGCGCTGCTTCTCGCCACCCGATAATTTCAGGCCGCGCTCGCCGACTTGTGTCTCATAGCCTTTCGGCGACATCCGGATGAAGGGATCGATCTGCGCGAGTTTTGCGGCGCCCTCGACCTCGGCGTCGCTGGCATCCCAGCGGCCGTAGCGGATGTTGTAGCGGATGGTGTCGTTGAACAATACCGTATCCTGCGGCACCATGCCGATCGCGGCCCGCAGCGAGGTCTGCGTGACGTTTCTGATGTCCTGGCCGTCGATCAGAATCTTGCCGCTGGAGACGTCATAGAGCCGGAACAGCAAGCGCGAGATGGTCGATTTGCCGGCGCCGGACGGTCCGACGATCGCAACCGTCTTGCCGGCCGGCACCTCAAAACTGAGACCCTTGAGGATCGCCCGCTCAGGATCGTAGGAAAACCGTACGTCCTCGAAGCGTAAATTGCCTGACGTAACCACCAGCGGCCTGGCGCCCGGCACGTCCTTGATCTCGGGATTGCGCGACAGCACGCTGAACATCTTCTCGATGTCGATGATCGCCTGCTTGATCTCGCGATAGACCATGCCCATGAAATTCAGCGGCTGGTAGAGCTGGATCATCATGGCGTTGACCATGACGAAATCACCCACCGTGTTGTTGCCGCTGCGGACGCCATAGGCGCACATCAGCATGGTCGCGGTGAGGCCGGCGGTGAAGATGATCGCCTGCCCGGTATTGAGCACCGCGAGCGAAGTATAGGTCTTCACGCTGGCGCGCTCATAGCGCTCCATCGAACGGTCGTAACGCGTAGCTTCGCGCTCCTCGGCGCCGAAATATTTTACAGTTTCGTAATTCAGCAGCGAATCGATCGCCTTGGTGTTGGCGTCGGTGTCCGACTCGTTCATCTTGCGGCGGATCTCGATCCGCCATTCGGTTGCCAGATACGTGTAATACATGAAGATCACGACGGTGATCATGGTAGCGAGCACATAGCGCCAGTCGAACTTCCATAACAACACGCCCATCAACAGCGTCACTTCGACGATGGTCGGGATCAATTGCA
The DNA here is from genome assembly GCA_036513695.1 of Bradyrhizobium sp. GTDB lineage: Bacteria > Pseudomonadota > Alphaproteobacteria > Rhizobiales > Xanthobacteraceae > Bradyrhizobium. Next base: position 2,860 of record DATBYN010000056.1, read on the forward strand.
GGATCACCATCCGCACGATGACCTCGATGCCGGTGCGGCCGCGCTCCAGCACGCGCGTCAATCCGCCGGTCTTGCGCTCCAGGTGAAAGCGCAGCGACAATTCGTGCATGTGGACGAAGGTGAGATAGGCGAGCTTGCGCACCGCATGCATCGCCACGCGGGCAAAGATTCCGTCGCGCCATTGGGTCAGCACCGCCATCAGCACGCGAAGGCCGCCATAGCTCAAGGTCATGATCAAAGGCGAGGCGATCAGCCAAAGCGTCCAGTTCGACGCTTGCACGGGCGCGGTATCGGCGCCGGTCAAGGCATCGATCGCCCATTTGAAGGTAAAGGGCACCGCGAGCGTCGCGACCTTCGCGATCAACAGCAGCACCATCGA
>DATBYN010000057.1:0-4175 GCA_036513695.1 Bradyrhizobium sp.
TGGCCGGGCTTGTCCCGGCCATCCACGTCTTGGCCACCGTTAGAGAAGAAAGACGTGGATGCCCGGGACAAGCCCGGGCATGACGAAGGATAGGTTTTTGTCGAAGCTCATCCCATCAACTCCATCGCACTTTGATGCAACACCGGCCGATATCCCGCCGTTAGCGCGCGCAGCGTCGAGGGTGGCGTCAGCAGCGTGGCGTCTTTGATTTTGCTCTCCGCTTTGCCATAGCCGGCCGGTGACCACGCCAGCGCCCTGCCCCGCGCGATCAAAAAACTCTCCACTCCCGCCTGCACCATCGCGCCATCGGGCAATTCCTTCAGCGGCACGGGAAGCGCATGCAACCGCTTCTTGCCGCCGGCGAGCCGCTCACGATGCAGCACGGCATCGATGTCGCGCGCGAGAACGCCGCGCGCATCGTTCCCCTCCTCCCATGCGCTACGAAACCGGTTGGCATCGTCGCGGCGGCAGAAGAAGCACGGGCGGTGTCCCGCCGCCAGCGCTGTGGCTTCATCGAGAAAGAACAATTCGGTCCAGCTGCGGCCGCCCATCACCTTGCGCCGCCAGCCACGGAATTCGCAGAGGCAAGTGAGCCATGCCTGGCTCGCCCAGCGCCGCGTCAGCGTTTTGGTTGCGGGGTCGTGGATGATGCCGCGGTTGCCGGTGAACATCCCGCGATGCGGCGTCGCGATGATGTCGCCGGTCGGCGTGACGCGATTTTGCAGCGGCATTGGTTCATCCTGCTCCCTCGCCCCGCTCTTCGCGGGGAGAGGGTTGGGGTGAGGGGCTGTCTCTGCAAATTCTGAAGACGAAGTATGCGCGGAGAGCCCCCTCACCCGGATCGCATCTGTCGATGCGATCCGACCTCTCCCCGCAAGCGGGGCGAGGTTAGAAAAATCACGCAGCCCCGTCGCGGATCGGCGGCTGGAACGACAGCGCGGTATCCCAGGGAAAGAAGATCCAGGTATCCTGCGACACCTCGGTGATAAAAGTGTCGACCAGCGGCCGTCCCATCGGTTTGGCATAGACGGTTGCAAAATGCGCGTCGGGGATCATCTCGCGCACCAGCCGCCCGGTCTTGCCGGTGTCGACGAGATCATCGACGATCAATAGCCCCTTGCCGGTGCCGCCGCCGAGTTTTGACGTATCGGCTGAAATACCCTTCAGCACTTTCAGATCGCCCTGCTTGGTGTGGTCGTAGCTCGCGATGCAGACGGTATCGATGATGCGCACCCCGAGTTCGCGCGCGACGATCGCCGCCGGCACCAATCCGCCGCGGGTGATCGCGATCACGGCGTGAAACGGCCCGACTTCGTTCAGCCGCCAGGTCAGCGCCCGGCAATCCCTGTGGAACTGGTCCCACGAGACCGGAAAAGCCTTGCCCGCGCGCTCCTGCGCGCTCAATTCCGGATGCTCCGCCATCTTCATTCTCCTTAAGTTCTTCGGCTCACCGGGCGACGTTCAACCCCGCCAGCATTTCCTTCACCGCAGTCATCGCGGCGTTGAGTTTTTCCGGGTCGCGCGAGCGGACCACGAGATTGGTGTTCGGCTTCTTGTCGTCGTCGATGAAGGGATAGCTGCCGATGATGGTGTCGGGATGGGCGTTGGCGATCTCGCGCAACGGACCGCCGATGTCGCCTTCCCTGGCGTTGGCGCGCACCGATTCCGACAGCATCCGCACCCCCGATTTCAGCTTTGGGGCGACAATGTCCATCATCGCCTGCATGATCGAGGGCACGCCGGCCATCACGATGACATTGCCGATCTTGAAGCCCGGCGCCAGGATGGTCGCGCTCTGGATCAGCTCGGCGCCATCGGGAATCCGCGCCATCCGAAGCCGCGCCTCGTTCAGATCGGCCGCGCCCCAGCGTTCGCGAAACCGCGCCACCACCTCCGGATGATGGTCGATGCCGACGCCAAACGCTTTGGCAACGCTGTCGGCGGTGATGTCGTCATGGGTCGGCCCGATGCCGCCGGTGGTGAAGACATAGTCGTAGCGGCTCCGCAGCGCGTTAAGGGCCGCGACGATGTCGGCCTCCTCGTCGGCGACGACACGGACTTCCTTGAGGTCGATCCCGATATTGGTCAAATATTCGGCGATAAAGCCGATGTTCTTGTCCTTGGTCCGCCCGGACAGGATCTCGTCCCCGATCACCAGAATGCCCGCGGTGACGATCTCGCTCATGCGTTCTCCTCGCCCTCTATTTTCGTGACCTTGCCCAGCCAACACCTTGAAGTCACGGGCTTTTGCTACCGAAATAAGCACCCGGCAGCCGGTTTTTCAGGCATTCTCCGGAACGTCCATACCAAATGACGCCACCGAATGCATATCGCGCTGGCCCGGGCCTTGCTACCATCCCTTTCAGTCATGCACTGTCCCGCATGGCGCAAGAAAAGTGTCGGGATATATGGCAGTTGCGTTCGACGAAATGAATGGGCCCGGCGGCGAGCTTCGCCCGGCCTATCAAGAGCTCTCCCGCTGGCTCAAGGAGACGCCGCCGGACGCCCTGGAATATCGCCGCCAGGAGGCGGAATTGCTGTTCCGCCGGATCGGCATCACCTTTGCCGTCTATGGCGACGCCGAAGCCCAGGAACGGCTGATTCCCTTCGACGTGATCCCGCGGATCATGTCCGCAAACGAATGGACGATCCTCGAAAATGGCCTGAAGCAGCGGGTGCGCGCGCTCAACATGTTCCTGCGCGACATCTATCACGGCCGCGACGTGCTGCGCGCCAATATCGTTCCCGACGATTTGATCTTCCAGAACCCGGTGTTCCGCCCCGAGATGAACGGCCAGGACGTGCCGCACGACGTTTATGTCCACATCGCCGGCATCGACATCGTCCGCGTCGACCCGGAAAAATTCTACGTGCTGGAGGACAATGCGCGCACGCCCTCGGGCGTGTCCTACATGCTGGAAAACCGCGAAATCATGATGCGGCTATTTCCGGACCTGTTTGCCCGCCACCGCGTCGCGCCGGTGGAACGATATCCGGACGAATTGTTGTCGGCGCTGCGGTCGGTGGCGCCGCACAGCGCGTCCGCCGAGCCGACGGTGGCGCTGATGACGCCCGGCGTCTACAATTCCGCCTATTACGAGCATTCGTTCCTGGCCGACAAGCTCGGCATCGAGCTGGTCGAGGGCCGCGACCTCATCGTCAAGAACGACGAAGTGTTCATGCGCACCACCGAGGGCTTGAAGCGCGTCGATGTCATCTATCGCCGCGTCGACGATGATTTCCTCGATCCCTTGACGTTTCGCCCGGATTCGGCGCTCGGCGTGCCCGGGCTGATGTCGGCCTATGCGGCCGGCAACATCACGCTCGCCAACGCGGTCGGCACCGGCATCGCCGACGACAAGGCGATCTACTCCTACATGCCCGAAATCGTAAAATTCTATCTCGGCGAAGAGCCGATCCTGAAGAACGTGCCGACCTGGCGCTGCCGCGAGCCCAAGGATCTGGCCTACGTGCTGGATAATCTGAGCGATTTGGTGGTCAAGGAAGTGCACGGCTCCGGCGGCTACGGCATGCTGATTGGACCAGCCGCCACCAAGGCCACGATCGAAGCTTTTCGCGACAAATTAAAGCGCGAGCCCGAAGGTTTCATTGCGCAGCCGACCTTGGCACTGTCGACCTGCCCGACCTGCACCGAAGCAGGCCTCGCGCCGCGCCATGTCGATCTCCGCCCATTCGTGCTGACCGGCAGCAATCACGTCACCATCGTGCCCGGTGGCTTGACGCGGGTGGCGCTGAAGGAAGGCTCGTTGGTGGTGAATTCAAGCCAGGGCGGCGGCACCAAGGACACCTGGATATTGGACGAGTAGCTGGATCCTGGATGAGTAGAGGGGCAGAATTCACGTATGTTGTCGCGGACCGCTGAAAACCTGTACTGGCTCGCCCGCTATGTCGAACGCGCGGAGTATCTGGCGCGCACCATGGAGGCGACGCTGCGCGTCACCGCGCTGCCGAACACCTATATCGGCAAGACCAATGAATGGGATTCGGCACTACTGACCGCGGGCGTCAGCGCCAGCTTTTATGAAGTCTACGAGGAAGCCGACGAGCGCAACGTTGTCGAGTATCTGTCGTTCGCGCCCTCTAATCCGTCCTCGATCAAGAACTGCATTGAAAACGCCAGGCTCAATTCGCGCTCGGTGCGCACCGCGCTGACC
>DATBYN010000058.1:0-2066 GCA_036513695.1 Bradyrhizobium sp.
GAGCGACAAAGAACCCATACTCCTTCGGATCGCTGCCGAACGAGACGGTAATCGTGTCGCCGACCGTGATCCGCGATGGCAGACTGATGTGGTGATAGGTCCGGCAGGAGCTGGCAACAAGCCAATCCCGACATTTGGTCAGCACTCCGGAGCCACGCGGATGCACCGCTTCGATGGCATCGGCGGCGGCGACGCCGAAACTGACGGCGACCATGAGGGTCGCAAACCACCCCAGAATTGCCATCAGCGTTCGCCTATGGGAAATGACATGCTAAGTCTGACGGCGGCATCCCGACCTTTCAACTCAGCGAGGAACCCGAGATGAAGCTCTACTACGCTCCCGGCGTGTGCTCGATCGGTATTCATGTCTTGCTTGAAGAAATCGGCAAGCCTTACGAGCTGGAGCTCGTCAACCTGCGCGAAGGCGCCCAGTTCAAGCCGCCCTTTACCGGCGTCAGCCCGAAAGGGAAGGTTCCGGCCCTGGAACGTGACGACGGCTCGGTCCTGACCGAGTTCCCGGTCATCGCCCGTTGGCTCGGACGGCGCGAGAATTTGCTGCCGAAGGATGACGAAGCCGACACCCGTGCCATGGAAGCGATGGAATACGCGGTCGGCACAATGCACGGCCAGGGCTTTGCGCGACTGTTCCGCACCGAGCGCTTTGCGCCGTCCCCATCCGACCACGAGGCGGTTAAGGCCGCCGGGCGCGAGGTCGTCGAAAAGGGCTTCGCCGTGCTCGACAAAGCGCTGGCCGGCAAGAACTATATCGCCGGCAGTGAATTCTCTCCGGCCGATTCGGCGCTGTTTTATGTCGAATTCTGGGCAGCAAAGCGGCTGAACATGAAATTGCCGGCCAATGTTTCCGCGCACTTCGATCGGATGATGGCGCGTCCCTCGGTGCAGCGGGTCATGCAGCAGGAGGGGCTCAACTGAGGCGTTGGCCGCCGCTTCGCAAGATGGGCGCGCTCTGCGCCGCGTTTCGGAAGGAGTAAACAAATGGATGGAACGACCGTACCGCCGAATTGTCTCGCCGGCATCAAGGTTCTCGATCTGACCCAGTTCGAGGCCGGAACAACCTGCACCGAAGCCCTCGCCTGGATGGGCGCCGATGTCGTCAAGGTGGAGAATCCCGACGGCGGGGAGGCGGGGCGCCGGGGCGTGGCCGATCCCTATTACTTTATGATCTACAACGCCAACAAACGGTCGATCACCGTCAACCTCAAATCCGAGCGCGGTTTGGCCCTGGTCAAGGACATGGCCAAGCATGCCGATGTGTTTACCGAGAATTTCGGGCCGGGTGTCGTCGAGCGGCTCGGTCTCGGCTATGACGTGATCAGCGCCCTCAACCCGCGCATCATCTACGCCCAAGTCAAAGGCTTCGGCGCCGGCAGCCCCTATGAAAAAGGCTTGTGCTTCGATCCGATCGCCCAGGCTTGCGGCGGTGCGATGAGCATCACCGGGGAACCCGGCGGCAAGCCGATCAAGCCCGGACCGACGATCGGCGACACCGGGACCGGCATGCTGCTGGCGTTCAGCATCGTCAGCGCGCTCTACCAGCGCGCCTCAACGGGCAAAGGCCGCCGGCTCGAGGCGGCGATGCAGGATTCGGTCATGCATTACAGCCGCGGCATGTTCATCAGACAGGCACAGACCGGCCAAGCCGCGCCGCGGCGGCCGGCCGGCGGCAATGCTCCGTCGGGGATCTTTCCGTGCAAACCCGGTGGGCCCAACGACTACGTCTATCTGTTGACCAGTCGCGCCAACCCCGAGCATTGGCCGCGTCTGCTCAAACTGATCGGGCGAGAGGAGCTGATCGACGATCCGCGCTACGACAAAGCCTCCGCCCGGGTGGAGCATGAGGCCGAGGTCAATGAGATTATTGCCCAATGGACCCGCCAGCACACCAAAGAAGAAGCGATGGCACTGATCAGCGGCGCGGGCGTCCCTGCTGGAGCTGTCTTCGACTCAATGGAACTGACCAACGAACCCAGCTTCTACGAGCGCGGGATCCTGCAAACCATGCACCACGGCGATTGGAAGATGACGATGACGACCTGGCCGGTGCG
>DATBYN010000059.1:0-2309 GCA_036513695.1 Bradyrhizobium sp.
AGAAGCCGACCTCGCGGGCCGCGGCCAAGGCCGCCGCACAGAAAAAATCGCCACCGCGCAAACACACCGCCAAATCCACGGCGCGAAAGGCGATCAAAGCCAAGGCGCGTGGCGCGCCGGTTGCAAAACGCGCTCGCCCGAAGCAGCGCATCGCCATCAGTCATTACCGCGACGAGGATTTCAAGGCCGACGGCTTGCGCGCCTACGCGCAGTATCGCGATCTCGGCATTGCGGACGCGACAGGCGGCCTGGCGCGCGCCCATGTGATCCGCCTGATCGGGCCCTGCAATCCGGCGGAAGTCTCAAAACTGCACTTCCACGACGTCGAATTCCAGATGGTCTATGTCCTGAAGGGCTGGGTCAAAACCTACATCGAAGGGCAGGGCGAGACCCTGATGAAAGAGGGTTCCAGCTGGACCCAGCCGCCGCGGGTCAAGCATCTGATCATGGACTATTCGGATGATGTCGAGCTGCTTGAAGTGATCCTGCCCGCGGATTTCAAGACCGTCGAACTCGCGGCATGACGTGGACGCGCCTCAACGCGTGCTTACGCTGTAGCCAGACCTCTTTCAATCAGGCTTATCTCAACAGGGCTTGTCTCAATCAGGCTTATTTCAACAAGGCTTGGGCGGCATAGCGATTGTGAGGCGCGACTACCGCGAGGATATCGACTGGCTGCGCGCCATCGCGGTGCTGGCGGTGGTCGCGTTTCATTTCGAAGCGCCGGCGGTGTATGGCGGCTTTGTCGGTGTCGATATCTTCTTCGTGATATCAGGATATTTGATCATCGGGATTATCGAGTCGGAGATTAAAGACGGCGCGTTTTCCTTCGCGCAATTCTATGAGCGCCGCCTGCGCAGGCTATTGCCCGCGCTCTATGCGATGGTGGCGCTGACGGCGATCCCGTCGTTCCATTATCTTCTAGCCTCCGAACGCTCGGAGTTTTTCCGCTCGGCCGCAGCGGTCGTCACCTTCACCTCGAATGTCTTCTTCTGGTTCCAGACCGGCTATTTCGACCATGCGGCGGTGGAAAAACCGTTGCTGCACACCTGGTCGCTCGCGGTCGAAGAGCAGTTTTATCTGGCGCTGCCGTTGTTGGTGTGGGGGCTCATGCGCTTTGCGCGCGGCGGCGGCGTCGTGCCGGTCGCGCTTGGCGCGCTGGCATTGGCGTCGTTTGCGCTGTGCATCTGGCTGATGCGGACAGACCGCTCCGCCGACGCCTTCTTCATGAGCCCGCCACGGGCCTGGGAATTCTTGCTCGGTGGCATCGTGGCGACCCCGGGCTTTCCGGTGTTGCGCGGTGCGCCGGCGCAGGCGATAGCGCGCGGCATCGCGCTGGTGCTGATCGCGATCCCGATATTTTCGTTGCGGCAGGGGCCGGGCTTTCCCGGTTTCAATGCGCTGACACCGTGCCTCGGCGCGGCGATCTTCATCTGGAGCGGCATCGCCGTGCCCACGTACAAGCGAAGCAGATATTCACCGCTGAACGTCGTGAGATTTTTCGGGCAGATTTCCTATTCGCTGTATCTCTGGCACTGGCCGCTGTTCACCTTTGCGCGGTTCTCCAAGAGCAGCCTCGTGCTCGACGCGATCGACAAGATCGTGCTGTTCGCACTGACGGTGGCCATCGCGTATGTCTCGTGGCGGTTTGTCGAGCAGCCGTTACGGCTGAAATCCCTGGCGCCGACGCGCAGCGCCGCATTCCGCTTCGCCGGCCTTGCGAGCGTGGTTTTGTTAGCCGGCAGCGCGCTTGGAATTGTCGCAAGCCAAACGCCGTCGGAGGCAGACCGCGTTGCGTTGCAGCTCGAGGCCTATAACGCCTATGATTATCAGCCATTGTATCGGTTCGGCAGTTGTTTTGCGCCTGCGACCGGCGTACTCGATGATTCCTGCCTCGCCTTTGCGCCCGATAAGACCAATGTGCTGCTGTGGGGCGACAGCCTCGCCGCGCACTATTTCCATGGTCTTGGCAGGACGACCGATCCGCAGACGACAAATATTCTGCAGGCGACACAGGCGGCTTGCATGCCGACCTTCAACGCCATCGCCCAGGGCAACGCGTCATGCCGCAGTTTTGCCGGACAAATGCATGCGTTTTTCGGGGCTCGCAAACCCGGCCTCGTCATCCTCTCGGCGGACTGGCTGGAATATTCCCGTCCACCACGGTTCGAGGGCATGATCGCGGACCTCGTGCAAACCATCTCAAAGCTCAATGAGCGAGGCATCCCGGTGGTGCTGCTCGGCCCTGCCGTGCAGTTCCGCTCGAGGTTGCCGTCGATGCTGATGCGCGCGGATCTGCGGCATGCCGA
>DATBYN010000060.1:0-9446 GCA_036513695.1 Bradyrhizobium sp.
AAGTAGCCCGCCCGCATCCGACGTCACCAATCCGGCATCAAACGCTGCTTCCACAGCGCGGCCTTCCACGATTCCAAAATCGAACTGTTCTGCGCTACACTCTGTCGGCATCGGGGCGCTCCTCGAATCATCGCAAAGTCCCTCTCGCAAAAGAACTTTCGCTGATTCGGCGTCCCGATGCGCCTAACACTGTGAGAAATGCGGGTTAGCACTGGGGGTAGACGGCTTTCTAACAATAGGCATCGGTGGTTATGGGTCCCGGCTCAAGGCCGGGACGACAGCTAGAGTGAGGCGGCGCCCACCCTCGCCCGGTGCTTGGCCACCGCATTGATAAATCCCTCGCGGGCGTCGGAATGGCCTTGCCCGCGTGGTTCCAGGACGTGGCGCAGCAGGAACATTCCGGTGAGCCGAAAACCGTCCTGCAGGTCCTGATCCGACCAGCCATTCGCGCCGCCCTCGCCCCGCCGCAAAAACGCCGGCAATCGTAACAGCCGGTCGCGCCAGGCGTCGCCGGCTGCCCGCGACACCGCGCCGCCGGATTTTGGCGAGACATAAATCAGGTCGGTGGTCGCCCCGGTCGCGGCGCAGGTTTCGAGATCGAGGCCAAAACCGAGCTCAGTGAGCATCGCCAGTTCAAACCGGATCAGATGGGCCGCGGCTTCACTAATGTCGTCGAAATCATCGAGCGTGCGGTCGAGCATCTCGTAAATATCCTGGTGCGGATCGCGCTCCGGCAACAGCCGCGCCAGCGAGGCCAGATGGGTCACGCCATAGACCGCGTGCGAGGACGCGAGCACGGTCGCTGCGCGCAACTGTGTGCCTTCGATCGCATAGGTGCCGAGATGTTCGTCGAGCCGCGCGCGCCACACCGCGCGCACGCCGTTGCCGGGCTGCAGCCAGGGCCGCATCCGCGAACCGGACCCGCCGCGCACGAGGCCGAGATGGCGGCCATGGTCGCGCGTCAAAAGTTCGGCGATGGCAGAAGATTCGCCATGCCGCCGCACCCCAAGCACGATGCCTTCGTCGGTCCATTCCATGGGCGGGAGTTTAGCATGTAGGGTGGGCAAAGCGTAGCGTGCCCACCACGCCGACACGTAACGGCCGTTAATAGTGGTGGGCACGGCGCGGAAGACGCGCCTTTGCCCACCCTACGCATCTCGGACTACCCGTTGAACCAGCCCTTGGCATCGCCGGTGAAGGAAAAATACAGGCCCGCCGCGGTCAGGCCGCACGAGACGATCTCGATCGCGCTGTCGATCTCGACGCCAGTTTCGCCGATGATCTGCACCAGCGAGATCACGGAGAGTACCAGCGCCGCGAGCAGCGCCCAGCGCGGCCAGTTCTTGCGGCGGTTCGCCGCGAGCCAGACGAAATAGACGAGCAGCAGGATCAGCAAGGCCGCCATCACCGTGTAGACCCCGATCATCTGTTCCGTCATGTCGGCGTTCGGCGTCCGGTCCTGGAACGCGACCGACAGCGCGTCCATCACCAGCGACGCATAGAGCAGCACTTCAAACCACAGCACGTTTTTGGGTAGGTTCATCGGAGTTATTTTTCTTTGGGGAATTCTAGCCCCATTTCACGGTAGCGATCGGGATCGTCGCCCCAGTTTTCGCGCACCTTCACGAACAAGAACAAATGCACCGGCACGCCTGCAATTTCGGCGATCTCCTTGCGCGCCTCCGCGCCGATCGACTTGATGGTGGCGCCGCCCTTGCCGAGCACGATCTTGCGCTGGCTTTCGCGCTCGACAAAGATCGTCTGCTCGATGCGGATGGACTTGTCCTTGCGTTCGGTCCAGCTGTCGGTCTCGACGGTGGATTGATAGGGCAGTTCCTGGTGCAACTGCCGGAAGATCTTTTCCCGCGTGATCTCGGCCGCCAAATGCCGCATCGGCGCATCCGACATCTGGTCCTCGGGGTAATGGAACGGCCCCGGCGGCACCATCTCGGCAAGCGTGTGGCGCAAATCGTCGACGCCATCGCCTGACAGCGCCGAGACCATGAAGGTCCGGGCGAAACCCAGCCGGTCATTGGCGGCCTTCGCGAGCGCCAGCAGCTTTTCGCGCGGAACCAGGTCGATCTTGTTCAGCACCAGAATTTTGTCGTGACCGACGGTTGCGAGTTTTGTCAGGATCGCGTCGGCTTCTTCGTCGATGCCTTCGCGCGCATCGAGCAGCGCGCAAACCAGATCGGCATCATGCGCCCCGCTCCAGGCGGTCGACACCATGGCGCGATCCAGCCGCCGCTTGGGCAAGAAGATGCCTGGCGTATCGACCAGGATGATCTGCGCGTTGTTGTCGATCACGATGCCGCGGATCAGCGCGCGCGTGGTCTGCACCTTGCGCGACACGATCGTGACCTTGGAGCCGACCAGCGCGTTGACGAGCGTCGACTTGCCGACATTGGGGGCACCGATCAGCGCGACAAAGCCGCAGCGCGTGGCTTTGGGCGCGGCATCGCGCGAGGGCTCATCCATCATTTTTCCAGCCGCCGACGCCTTCGCGCGCGATCATCACGGAGGCCGCGTCCTTTTCGGCGGCGCGCTTATTGCCGCCGACACCTTCGGCCGGCGCAAGCCCCGGTAAATCCACGGCGACGCGAAATTGCGGATCATGATGCGGCCCGGTGCGCTCGATCTCGCGGTACACCGGCGTCGGCAGGCGCTTGCTCTGCGCCCATTCCTGCAGCACCGTCTTGGGATCGCGCAGCGGCCGCCGCAGCTTGCGCATCCGCTCGGTCCAGTTGCGCTCGACGAATTGCGCCGCCACGGTGTAACCGCCGTCGAGGAAAATCGCCCCGATTACCGCCTCGCAGATGTCGCCGAGCACGGATTTGCGCAGCCGCGCGCTGGCGAGCGCGCCGACCTGGCCAAGCTTGACGTCGTCGATCAGCCCGAGCGACTTCGCGACATCGGCGCAACTCTCCTTGCGCACGAGATCGGCGAGCCGCTTTGAAAGCTCGCCCTCGTCGGCATTGGGAAAGGCGCGATAGAGCATGTCGGACACGACCAGCCCGAGCACGTGATCGCCCAAGAATTCCAGACGCTGGTAACTGTCGGCGCGCTTGTGCGAGGGTTTCAGTGCCGAAACATGGGTAATGGCGGTGATCAGTAGCGCGGAATCAACAAACTTGTGCCCGATCCGCGCCTCGAGCGCGGCGAGCGCCTCCCTCGCGGCGGCAGCCTTGCCGCGCTTTTTCTTCGCGGGCACCGGCCCGCCATCGGGCTGATGGCCGGCTTCGCCTGACGCGGGTGAGGTCTGGATATCAGGTAATTCGTCGTTCATCGCACGATTGTGAATAGGCGATTCCAGCGCACCGCGGTGGGCCAGCGCCAGAACATCCACGCGTGCTCGCCTTCGGCAATGGAGAAGAAGATCATCTGGGCCCGGCCGACGATATTCTCGAACGGCACGTAACCCACCGCCGACAGCACCCGGCTGTCGGTCGAGTTGTCGCGGTTGTCACCCATCATGAAGAAGTGGTCGGGCGGCACCGTGTAGACATTGGTGTTGTCGTAAAAGCCGTTGTCGACGCAATCGAGCGATTCGTAAGAGACGCCGTTCGGCAGCGTCTCCTTCCAGCGCTTTACCCGCGCGGTGGCGTCCGACCCGCAGGGGTCTTCGCCGATAAAGTCGCTTAAGCGCTCGCGCTTCACCGGCACGTCGTTGATGTAGAGCAGCCCTTCCTTCATCTGGATGCGGTCGCCGGGCAATCCGATCACGCGCTTGATGTAATCGGTGGAATCATCCTTCGGCAGACGGAACACCACGATATCGCCGCGCGCAGGTTCTGAGCCGAAGATGCGGCCCGAAAACAGCGGCGGCGACAAGGGGATAGAATAATGGCTGTAACCGTAGGAAAATTTCGAGACGAACAGATAGTCGCCGACCAGAAGCGTCGCCTTCATCGAACCCGAGGGGATGTTGAAGGGCTGGAACAGGAAGGTGCGGATCACGAGCGCGATCAACAGTGCGTGGATGACGACACGGACGGTCTCGCCCAAGCCGCTTTCAGTTTTTGTCCCGGATGTCACGCTCATTGCTTTCCAGTTCCCGGCTTTCCCAATTCCCGGCGCGAAAACTCCGCGCGGTGGCAGAATTTGTTCCTCACGCGACAAGCGGCTCGCTTTCGCGTCGAGAAAATGGTCCTGATTCTGATAGTGAGAGCAAATTCCGGCGCAAACCCGAATTCGCTTCTTTCTCGATCCCTGCGGCGTTTTAGACGGTTGTTCGCGGCCGCGCAATCAACGGCTGCATTAAAACACGCTAATCCTTTGACAAATCGAAGATTTTTAGTTTTGCGACAGGCTGCTACATTGGCCGCCGAGGCGCGTCACGGTTTGCCCGGATGGACTGCCGAAATTATGACGAAGGCCTGAGCCAGGGGCCAGTCATCGGTGATGGAAAGATCAATCCGCGCAGAAAACCCCTCCGGCGTCAGGGCCTCGAGCCGGGCCAGCGCCCCGCCCGTCAATTGCATGGTCGGGCGGCCGCCCGGCAGGTTCACCACCCCCATATCCCGCCACCAGACGCCGCGCCGGATACCGGTGCCGAGCGCCTTGGAGCAGGCCTCCTTGGCGGCAAACCGCTTGGCATAGGTCGCCACCACCATTTTTTCATTTTTGGCGCGCCGTTCAGCCTTGGCCCGTTCGGCATCGGTAAAAATGCGGTCGAGGAAGCGGTCGCCATGCCGCTCGATCACCTTGGCGACGCGGCGGATGTCGATCAGGTCGGAGCCGATGCCGATGATCATGCGTTGCCCGCATCCGGCTGGCCCGCAAGGTTCTTGCGGCCGCGATCCATCGCCGCCCGCATGGCGCGTACGGTCTCAGCGAGGCCAACGAACAGCGCCTCCCCAATCATGAAGTAGCCGATATTCAACTCGGCGATCTCCGGAAGGCCCGCGATCTTCTCGGAGGTCGCGTAGTCGAGACCGTGGCCGGCATGGACTTCGAGGCCGGCCGAGCGCGCCAGCCGCACGCCTGCGACAATGCGCTGCCATTCGGCGTCGGCTTTTGCGGTGTGGCCGTCGACCACCGCGTCGCACCAGGCGCCGGTATGGATTTCGATCACCGGCGCCCGCAAGCTTGCCGCCATTTCGATCTGCCGCGGGTCAGCGGCGATGAACAGCGACACCCGCACGCCGGCATCGCTCAGTTTGGCGATAAAGGGCTTGAGCACGTTGTGCTGGCCGACGACGTCGAGACCGCCTTCGGTGGTGAGCTCTTCGCGGCGCTCGGGCACCAGGCACACCGCATGCGGTCTTGTCGCAAGCGAGATCCGCAGCATGTCTTCGGTGGCCGCCATCTCGAAATTCAGCGGCTTTGAGATTTCCGCTTTGAGCCGCGCCATGTCGGCGTCGCGGATATGGCGGCGGTCCTCGCGCAAATGCGCGGTGATGCCATCGGCGCCGGCCTCGATCGCGGTGAGCGCCGCGCGCACCGGATCCGGCCGCGCCCCGCCCCGCGCATTGCGCAGGGTGGCGACGTGATCGACATTGACGCCGAGGCGCAGCGGAGGAGCTTTTGTCATTGATAGACTCGCTGACGAATTCAGAACGCGATCGGATAACTGAATGTCATGCGCGGGGTTGACCCGCGCATCCATCCTCTTCGTCAAGATGGTTTGCCGGGAGCGTAGACAAGTGTACGTAGTCTGCGCAAGGCAGACTACTATGCCCGGCAATGACGAGCTCACTACCCATTGACGCGCTCGACCCGTGCGACCACGGCTTTGGCGCGCAACTGGGCAATAATAGCGCTGAGATGCTTCAGGTCATAGACCTCAAGATCGATGGTGAGTTCGGTAAAATCCGGCGAGCGGCGCGACATACTGATATTGTCGATATTGCCGTCGTGCTCGGCGATTACGGTCGCGACCTGGGCGAGGCTGCCGGGCTCGTTGACATTGGCGACCATGATCCGCGCCGGAAAGCGCTGCGGGGTGGTCTCGTCGACGTCCCAGCGCACGTCGAGCCAGCGCTCCGGCTCCTCCTCGAAATCCTTCAGCGCCGGCGACTGGATCGGATAGATCGTAATGCCCTCGCCCGGCGTCACGATGCCGACGATGCGGTCGCCCGGCACCGCGCCGCCGTTCGGCGCGAATTTGACTGGCAGATCGGAATTGATGCCGCGGATCGGTATCGCCGAGGTGCTGCGTACGGGATCGGGCGGCGATTTCAGCTTCAGTTTGACCGCGAGGCTGCTCTTCTTGGCGCCGTATTGCTTGACCCGCTCCTCCTTGTAGTCGGGATACATCGCACGCGCCACGTCGGAAGCCTTCATCTCGCCGCGGCCGACGGAAGCCATCACGTCGTCGATCGAGGCCCGCGCCAGCCGCGGCAAGGCACCTTTCAGCTTGTCGTCGGCATATTCGATTTTTGCCCGCGCAAACAACCGCTCGACGATGCGGCGGCCGAGGCCGGCATATTGGTCACGCACCGCGGTCCGGGTAGCGCGCCGAATCGCCGCCCGCGCTTTGCCGGTCACCGCGAGCGATTCCCAGGCCGAGGGCGGCGCCGATTGCGCCTCCGAGGTCAGCACTTCCACCTCGTCGCCGTTCTGCAGTTCGGACGACAACGGCGCGAACTTGCCGTTGATCTTGCAGCCGACCGCGCTGTTGCCGACGTCGGTATGCACGGCATAGGCGAAGTCGATCACATTGGCCTGGCGCGGCAGCGCAATCAGCTTGCCTTTCGGGGTGAAGCAGAACACCTGGTCGTGAAACAGCTCGAGCTTGGTGTGTTCGAGGAATTCTTCCGGATTGGCGCCGTCGGACAGCACCGCGATGGTGTGGCGCAGCCAGGCAAAGGCGTTGGATTCGCGCTTCAGAAGCTCGGTCGGCGAGCCCACGCCGTCCTTGTAGAAGGCATGCGCGGCGATGCCGAATTCCGCGATCTGGTCCATCTCCCTGGTGCGGATCTGCAACTCGACGCGCTGCTTGCCCGGACCGATCACGGTGGTGTGGATCGAACGGTAGTCGTTCTGCTTCGGCGTCGAGATGTAATCCTTGAAGCGTCCGGGCACCACGGGCCACGTGGTGTGGACGACGCCGAGCGCGCGGTAACAGGCTTCGACGTCGTTCAACAGCACGCGGAAGCCGAAGATATCGGACAATTGCTCGAACCCGACCGACTTGCGCTCCATCTTGGTCCAGATCGAAAACGGCTGCTTGCGCCGGCCGTAGACGTGCGCGGCGAGCCCGTTCTTCTGAAGATTCTTGGAGAGCTGGGTTTCGATCTCGGCGATCAAATTGCGGTTGCGTTCGGCCAGCGCATCCAGCCGCTGCTTCACCACCGCATAGGCTTCCGGATCGAGCGTGTGGAACGAAAGGTCTTCGAGTTCCTCCCGCATCTCCTGCATGCCCATGCGCCCGGCCAGCGGCGCATAGATATCGAGCGTCTCCTCGGCGATGCGGTGGCGCGAAGCCGGCGGCACGAATTCCAGCGTGCGCATGTTGTGCAGGCGATCGGCGAGTTTTATCAGCAGCACGCGAACGTCGTCGGCGATCGCCAACAACAGCTTGCGCAGGTTCTCGGCCTGCTTGGCTTCGCGCGAGACCAGCTCCAACCGCTTCAATTTGGTGAGGCCTTCGACCAGCGCGCCGATCTCGTGGCCAAAAACCTGGTCGATTTCGCCGCGGGTCGCCTCGGTATCCTCGATCGTGTCGTGCAGCAGCGCCGCCACGATGGTGGCGTCATCGAGCTTGAGGTCGGTCAGGATCGCCGCGACTTCGAGCGGATGCGAGAAATACGGATCGCCGGAGGCGCGGGTCTGCGCGCCATGCGCTTTCATGGCGTAGACGTAAGCGCGATTCAGCAAATCCTCGTTGGTGTCGGGGTTATAGGACCTGACGCGTTCGACGAGGTCATATTGTCGCATCATGCGCGTGCGCGGCGACTTGACCGCCTTCGCCGCCACAGGCGCGGAAGGTGCCACGGCGACCGATTCGATCGCGGCCTGCATCTGCTCCCGGCTGCGGCGCCAATACGCCATCACAATTACCACCTTCGCACGCGGGCCTCGGACACGGCCCGCCAATGTATTACCTAAGTGTTTTTCGGGCGAAGCTGCAGCCATGGCGGGTGCGGAAACGCTCGATTTCGGAGATCGGGGGAACACAGTCTAACGCCAAACCGGCAATCCTCCGATCAAATCGGAGCTAGCCTTGCTGGAATTGTTCCGCGCCCGCGATGGCCTCAGGTAACCATGAAAAGGTCAATAAAAGCAAAGGCCCGGACGAGAGTCCGGGCCTTTTCTAGATTGGGCGGGATGTTCGAGGTTCCCAAAGACGCTCGCAAGACGGCGCTTGCGGCTCACTCGTCCTCTTCGGGCTGCTCCTCCGGAGGCGCCAAGCCCTCGAGGCCCTTCAGAAGCTCCTCCTCGGTCATGCGCTCGACCGCGACCTCGGTATCGTCGGCATCGACGCTGGCGCCGGCTGAGCCGATCAAGGGCACCGTATCGGGTTCCGGTTCGTCCACCTCGACGAATTTCTGCAGGGAATGCACGAGTTCCTCGCGCAAATCCTCGGGCGAAATCGTCGAGTCGGCGATTTCCCGCAGCGAAACGACCGGGTTTTTATCGTTGTCCCGATCAACCGTGAGTTGTGAGCCCGACGATATCATGCGGGCGCGATGCGCCGCCAACAGAACCAGGTCGAACCGGTTGTCGACCTTATCAATGCAATCTTCCACGGTGACACGCGCCATCGGCTGTCGCTTTCGTTAATGAGACCGAATATGTTGATTATGCGCGGGTGTTTATAGGGCGTCGGGGCGTTTCGCAAGACTATTTTGTGATTTGGCTGGCCCAAACGGCTCTGCTAACCCGTCCCGAAGCCTGCGCCGGCAATGTCGGGAGCCGCACGGACGCGGTTCCACAAGAAAAGGCTTTATTACGTCGGCTAAAGTATACAACAATTGCCCTTACCTCTCCATATTTGAGGTGGCGTCTGTCCAGACCAATCCGCCGGGCTGGGCAGTATCGTTCTTTGAAATGCGCGGCAGGGTGCCGCCGCGCCAAAAACGTTTAGCAACAACAAACACGCGAGAAACTGAATGTCCGCTTCCTCCAACAAAATTGCGCTCTTTATCGATGGCGCCAACCTCTACGCAACCGCCAAGACGCTCGGTTTCGATATCGACTACAAGCGCCTCCTCAAGGAATTCCAGAGCCGCGGGACGCTAGTGCGCGCGTTCTACTACACCGCGATCATCGAGGATCAGGAGTATTCGTCGATCCGCCCCTTGATCGATTGGCTCGATTACAACGGCTACACCGTCGTCACCAAAGCGACCAAGGAGTTCATCGACGCCTCCGGCCGCCGCAAGGTGAAGGGCAACATGGATATCGAGCTCGCCGTCGATGCCATGGAACTCGCCGAGCATGTCGATCAGATCGTGCTGTTCTCCGGCGACGGCGATTTCCGCTCGCTGGTCGAAGCGGTG
>DATBYN010000061.1:0-5321 GCA_036513695.1 Bradyrhizobium sp.
GCGTTGATGATCCGCCCGGAGCGGCGGTCGACGAGTGCCTCCTCGTGCAGGGCAAACGACATGCCCCAGATCATGCCGCCATAGATCTGGCTGCGCACGAGGTGGGGATTGATGATCCGTCCCGCCGCGAACGCGCCGACCAGGCGGGTGACGCGGATTTGACCCAGATCCGGATCGACCTTGACCTCGGCGAACACCGCGCCATGCGCATGCATGGCGTAGTTCGCTTGCGCCGCAGGGTCCGAAGCGCCCTTGCCGCGGGCTTCGACCTGCGCGAGGCCGGCGCGGCCGATTATGTCAGCGTAGCTCTCACTGCGCGTTTCGTCGTCGCGACGGAACAGGCGGCCGTCGCGGGCGACGACGCCGGCGTTTCCCGCCCCGAACAGCGGCGAGCGCTCGTCGCCGGTCGCGAGATCGGCGAGTTTAGCGATCACGGCTGCGCCCGCATTGTGGATGGCCATGCCGGCGGTCGCGGTGTGGGCCGAGCCGCCGGCGATGCCGGCGTCCGGCAGGTCGGAGGTGCCGGCCTTGAACTCGACCTGTTCGAGGTCAAGCCCGAGGCCATCGGCCGCGATCTGGGCGAGCGCGGTCCAGGCGCCCTGGCCCATGTCGTGGGCGCCAATTTCCATTACGCCTGCGCCGTCGCTTCGCACCACCGCGCGCGCCTCCGCCTGGAACATCAGGGCCGGAAATGTCGCGGTGCCGACGCCCCAGCCGACCAAGAGGCCGGCGTCGTCGCGTGTTTGCCGCGGCGCGAGCGGGCGCTTCGCCCAGCCAAAACGCGCGGCGCCTTGGGCGTAGCATTCGCGCAGCGCTTTCGACGAAAACGGCTTGCCGGAAATCGGCTCGACCTCGGCGTAGTTCTTGAGACGGAATGCGAGCGGATCCATCCCGCAGGCCCATGCCGTTTCGTCGATCGCGCTCTCGAGCGCGATCGATCCGGTCGCCTCGCCGGGCGCGCGCATGAACAATGGCGTGCCGGTGTCGATCCGGACCGCTTCGTGCGAGGTGGCGATCGCCGGGCTCGCGTAGAGCGTATGCGAGGCGTCGGCGGCGGGTTCGTAGAAATCGTCGAACGTACTGGTCGCAATCTTGGCGTGATGATCGATCGCGGTCAAAAGGCCGTCGCCGTCGACGCCAATGCGAAGCTTTTGGCGGGAGGCCGAACGATGGCCCACCGGTCCGTACATGTGTTCACGGCGCAGCACGAGTTTCACCGGCCTGCCGACCATTTTGGCCGCGAGGATGCCGAGCACCTGCGGCCCCGAAACCAAACCCTTCGATCCGAATCCGCCACCCAAAAACGGGCTGCGGATATGGATCTTCTCCGGCGAAATTCCGAACAATCCAGCGATCCGCCCCTGGGCCATGGCAAGGCCCTGGCTTGGCGTATCGATCGACAGTGTATCGCCGTCCCATACTGCTACGATGGCGTGCGGCTCCATCGCGTTGTGGTATTGCGCCGGCGTCTCGTAGGTCGCTTCGATGCGCTTGGAGGCGGAAGCCAGACCAGCCTCCACATCGCCCCGCTCGATCGCAGCCGGATTGCCGATGCCGACCGCAGGCGGCACAAAACGTTCGCCGCCATCGAGCCCGACGCGGGCCGGCAGCACCTCGTATTGCGGCGACAGCAGCGCCGCGCCTTCGGTTGCGGCCTCCAGCGTCTCCGCGATCACCACTGCGATCGGCTGGTTCGCATAACGCACATTGTCGTTCTGCAACAGTTCCATCCGGAACATGAAGGGATTGGTCTTGGCGTCCGGGTCTTCCGCGAGCGGTGGACGGTTGGCAGAGGTCATGACCTCGACCACGCCGGGGTGGCGCTTCGCCGCCTCAACGTCGAGGAATTTCACGTGGCCGCGCGCGATGCTGGAGACTGCGAGAACTGCATGCAGCATGCCGGGTGGGTGATTGTCCGCGGCGTAGCGGGCTTCGCCCTTGACCTTCAACACGCCATCGCGGCGGGTCAGCGGCTGCCCGATACTGGAGCCGTGGCGGAGATGGGCGGGAGCCCGGGTGAGGCTGATCTCAGGCATGATGCAACGCTCCGGATACCGATGCGAAAGGGGAGGCGGGAAGGGCGGGAATGCGCTCCGGCGTTCCCGCCGTGGCGAGCGTCAGCGCGCGGACGAGAATGCGGTGTGCGAGCTCGATCTTGAACTGATTGTCGCCGGAGGGTTTTGCGTCGGTGAGCGCCGCTTCCGCGGCGCGACGGAACGCCGCCGGAGTGGGACTGGCGCCTGCCAGAATCTCTTCCGCCCCGCGCGCCCGCCATGGTTTCGGCGCGACACCACCAAGCGCGAGCCGCGCTTCCCGGATCGTGCCGCGTTCGATCCGCAAAGCGGCTGCGGCCGAGACGATCGCGAAGGCATAAGACGTGCGTTCGCGCACTTTCAGATAGCGTGCATGCGCCGAGAAGGCGCTTGCTTCGGCCGGCAGCCGCAGCGCGACGATCAGATCGGCGGGCTCGAGCAAATTATCTCGCTCCGGCGTATCGCCGGGCAGACGATGCAGCGCCTCCAGCGCAATCTCGCGCCGGCCAGCTTTGCCCTCGATCTCAACCACGGCATCGTGCGCGACCAGCGGCACACAGAAATCCGATGGGTGGGTTGCGATGCACGACTCGCTCCAGCCGAGCACGGCATGCAAACGATTTTCGCCGCCGCGGGCATCGCAGCCCGTGCCGGGCTGGCGCTTGTTGCAGGCGCTGGCGGGATCGTAAAAGTATCCGCAGCGCGTCCGCTGCAAGAGATTGCCGCCCACAGTCGCGGCATTGCGAAGCTGCGCGGAAGCACCCGACAGAAGCGCCTCGGCTACGGCCGGATAGGATTTTGCGAAATCAAAATCGTGCGCGAGATCGGCATTGCGGACCAGCGCGCCGATGCGCAACCCCCCATCGGCGAGATGCTCGATGCGGTCGAGCCCCGGAAGTTGCGCGACATCGACCAGACGGTCCGGGCGCGCGATGCCGCCCTTCATCAAATCGAGCAGGTTAGTGCCGCCAGCAAGATAGGCGGTGCCCGGTTGGGCTGCGGCGGCGACGGCCTCGGAAATGGTTGCTGGCTTGATGTAATCGAAAGTCTTCATGCCGAGCGCCTCTGATTGGCCGCGGTAAGGTTTTGCTGGGCTTCCAGCACGGCGTCGGTGATTCCGGCATACGCGCCGCATCGGCAGAGGTTACCGCTCATGCATTCGCGGACTCGCTCCGGGTCGTCGCCGGCCTGGCCTTCCTGGATCAGTCCGATCGCGCTCATGATCTGGCCCGGCGTACAAAACCCGCACTGAAAACCGTCATGCGCGATGAAAGCCGCCTGCACCGGATGGAGCTGATCGCCACGCGCGACGCCCTCGATCGTGAGCACATCGGCGCCGTCATGGCTTATCGCCAAGGTCAGGCAGGAGTTGATGCGGCGGCCATCGACCAGCACGGTACAGGCGCCGCATTGGCCGCGGTCGCATCCTTTCTTGCTGCCGGTCAAATCGAGACGCTCACGCAACAGGTCGAGCAGCGTGACGCGGGGGTCTTCAAGCTCGACGTCCCGCCGGACGCCGTTGATGGTAAGGCTGATGGGGAAGCTCATGCAGGCTCCGATCAATGCTATGGTCAAATGGAGGCGCGGGCCGCCGCGGTTGATCGGCGGACGTTTGTAGATTTGGTGCCTGACGCCATATACGGAGGTATCCTCCGTTTCGCAAGGGGCAGGAAAAAATAGCCTGATCGGGAAAAATGGAAATCAATTGTTCGAAAAGATCATGCTCAAACAAAGAGATGAGATCGTGATCCAATTAAATCTCGTCGAATCGTGATTAGATTATTCGGATGACAGTTCAGTCCGCAGCAACCCTTCGCAGGCCCCGCGCCGACGCGGTCCGCAATCGCGAGCGTGTGCTGGAGGCCGCCAAAATTGTATTCAGCGCCGGCGGTGCGGACGCGAGCCTGGAGGCCGTGGCAAAGCGCGCCGGCGTCGGCATCGGCACGCTGTACAGGCATTTCCCGACGCGCGAGGCGTTGTTCGAGGCGGTTTATCGCCGCGAGGTGCAGCAGCTCGGCGAGCTTGCGGAAGCGCTGAAGAGCGAAGCGTCGCCGGTCGATGCCTTACGGCGCTGGCTGCGGTCCAATGTCGAGTTCGTCGCCACCAAGAAGGGCATGTCGGCAGCGCTGGCACTTGCCATGAATAGCCAGTCGGAACTCACTGCCTATTCATTCGAGCGACTGACCAAAGCCGTCGGCGCCCTGCTCGACCGCGCCGTCGCCGCCGGCGAGATACGCAGCGATGTCAGCCCGGAAGACCTGCTGCGGGCGCTGGTCGGCATGTGCTATCTGCACGACCAGCCGGGCTGGCAAAAGAGCGTGGTGCGGCTGCTCGATGTCTTTGTCGATGGGCTGCGTGTGCAAGGGAGCGCCGGCGGAGCGGCGAAGCCGGTACCGCGACGCGACGGCGGCAAGAAGAGACCTCAGCGGCAAGCATCCCGCAAGGGCCGCAAGTAGTATTGGTTATTTGCAAGACAGAGCCCGATCCCCGCAAATCCCGGACGTCACACCAACTGGAGCCGCAACTCTCGTCCCACAATCTTCGCAGCGCGCTGCAGACTCTCAATCGTAGCGCTGCCGTTGTCAGGGTCGAGCAGACGGTCCACTTGTGCGCGGCTGGTTTTCATCAGTTCGGCCATTCGCTGCTTGGAGATTTTCTTTTTCTTCATTTCGCTAGCAAGCTGACGAGCGATGACTGCTTTGATCGCGGCTGCGGTTACTTCTTCGCGAATCCCGCCGTCTTCGAGCCAGCTCTCGAAGCTCGAACCTAGGTGGGGGTTTTTCTTGGCCATGACTGCAACTCCCTGAATCTCTGTCTTGCCAGCGTCAGATCCTCTGCCGAGGTCTTCTGTGTCGCGGCCTCTCATATGTCGATAAGGTCGATATCGCAGGAATCCGATTGCGCCACACCATGTTCTTGGCGTCGTGGTAAAAAAGGCCGGTGCGGCCGGCGCAAATCAGTGGTCTTTGCTTGGGGGTTTCGATGGGCTCAGATTGACGAGCCACGACTTGTTGGTGCTCTGCTTGCCGCTCATGAGATCGCCGATCGGCTGTTGCGCCACCACGAGCTGGGTTCCGTCGGGGCTCCAGGTGGTCGGCCAAATTCCGCTTTGCAGAGCGGTTGATTCCGGAAAACCCGCTTCGTTGAAATGCGTCAGGCGTTGCGGCTTTCCACTGCCGTCTACCTTCATCAGATAGGCGTCCGACACCAGCGTTTTGAGATTGGTCCGATACGAGGCGATGCCAAGGCTCGATCCCCAGGCGAGCCGCGAGCCATCCGGCGAGTATC
>DATBYN010000062.1:0-7619 GCA_036513695.1 Bradyrhizobium sp.
GAGACTGTGCTGCTAATCACCATCAAGCCGCTTTCGCGGTCTGCGCCAGCGACGCGAAGGTCTTGCCTTCACTGACCAGGCGCTTGAGCAGCGGCGCCGGCTCGAGCGAGGGATCGTTGGTCTCCTTGGCGTAGAACGACAGCCGGTCGGCGATGTGTTTCAGGCCCACCTGATCGGCGTAGAACATCGGGCCGCCGCGATAGATCGGCCAGCCATAGCCATAGAGCCAGATCACGTCGATATCGCTCGGGCGCGCAGCGATCCCTTCTTCCAGAATCCGCGCGCCCTCGTTGATCATCGGATACATCATGCGCTCGAGGATTTCCTCGTCGGTGACGACGCGCCGCTTGCGCCCGAGCCGCTGCAACGTCTCGTCGATCAGTTTTTCCACTTCCGGATCGGGCAGGGGAGCGCGCGAGCCGCCTTCATATTTGTAGTAACCTTTGCCGGTTTTCTGACCAAAACGTCCGGCCTCGCACAGCGCATCGGCGATTTCCGATTTGATGCCGCGGTCTTTCCGCGAACGCCAGCCGATATCGAGGCCGGCGAGATCGCCCATCGCGAACGGGCCCATCGGCATGCCGAATTTTGTCACGACCGCATCGACCTGTTGCGGCAATGCGCCTTCGAACAAGAGCTTTTCGGCCTGCTTGCCGCGCTGGGCGAGCATCCGATTGCCAACAAAACCGTCGCAGACGCCGACCACTGCCGGCACCTTTGCGATTTTGCGCGCCACCGCCACCGCGGTCGTCAGCGCATCCGGCGCGGTCTTTGCGGCGCGCACGATCTCGCACAGCTTCATGACGTTGGCCGGCGAGAAGAAGTGCATGCCAAGCACGTCCTGCGGACGCTTTGTCTCCTTGGCGATCTCGTCGATGTTCAGGTAGGAGGTGTTGGAAGCCAGCACCGCGCCGGGTTTTGCGAACTTGTCGAGCGCCGCAAAAACTTCCTTCTTGATCGCCATGGTCTCGAACACGGCTTCGATGATCAAGTCAGCGTCCTTGACGTTCTCGAGGCCGACCACGCCGTTGATCAGGCCCATCCGCTTGGCAGGCGCATCGGCGGGAATACCGCCCCGCGCCGCGGTCGCCTCGTAATTCTTCTGCATCACGCCCATGCCGCGCTTGAGCTGCTCCTCGCCGGTCTCGATCAGCGTCACGGGAATGCCGGCATTGGCAAACGACATCGCGATGCCGCCGCCCATGGTGCCGGCGCCGATGATGGCGACGCGCTCGACATTGCGCGGCTTTGTTCCGTCGGGCACGCCGGCGATTTTTGCGGCCTCGCGCTCGGAGAAAAACGCGTAACGCTGCGCCTTGGACTGGTCGCTGGCAACGAGTTTCAGAAAACCCTCGCGTTCCTTCTTCAATCCTTCATCGAACGGCAGGTCGATCGCGGCGCCGACCGCGTCGGCTGCGGCAAACGGCGCTTCCAGTCCGCGCGCCTTCTTGGTCATCGAGGCGACGGCGTTGGTGAAGATCGAGCGATCGGCTTTCGCGGCGGCAAGCTTTGAATCGTCATCGCGCAATTTGCGCAATGGGCGTTTCTCCGCCAACACCTTGCGCGCAAAGGCCTCGCCGCCGGTGGCAGGCCCCTCGACGATTTCCTCGATCAGGCCGTTCTTCAGGGCTTCAGCGGCGCTGATCGGGTCGCCGCCGACGATCATCTTGACCGCAAGCTCAGGACCGACCGCACGCGGCAGGCGCTGCGTGCCGCCGGCGCCGGGCAACAGCCCGAGCTTTACCTCGGGCAGACCCAACTTCGCGTCCTTGGTGGCAACGCGGAAATGGCAGGCGAGCGCGACTTCGAGGCCGCCGCCGAGTGCCGTGCCATGAATGGCGGCAACGATCGGTTTCGGCGAGTTCTCCATCTCGGTCAGCACCTCGCTCAGGCCCGGGGGTTTTGGCGGTTTACCGAATTCGGTGATGTCGGCGCCGGCAATGAAGGTGCGGCCGCCACAGGTCAGCACGATCGCCTTTATTTCCGGATCGGCGATGGCGCTCTTGATGCATTCCAGAATGCCGCCGCGCACGGCGGCACTCAGCGCATTCACGGGAGGGCTGTTAACCGTGACGATGCCGACGACGTCATGACGCTCGAGTTTTACGACTTCGCTCACGAGACTCTCCCTGGATAAGCTGCGCTTCGTTGTGTTGTTCTTGGTCGCGTTATTCTTGACTTGCGTCTACTGGCTATTTCGCACTGCGAAATTTAATTCCACATCTTGACACGGAGGGTTATTTTGAAGCACGTCCGTTGTCAACGAGGTCCGTACAGCGGCAGGAAATGAAACGTCCAGGCAAGAAGGTGGCGACCGATCGCAGCTTCGTCGTCGCGCTTTCCCGCGGCCTTGATGTGTTGCGCGCATTTCAACCCAACGACGGACTTCTTGGCAATCAAGAGATTGCGGCCCGTACCAACTTGCCAAAGCCGACCGTTTCCCGGCTGACCTACACTTTGACCAAGCTCGGATACCTTACACCTGTTCCGCGGTTCGAGAAATATCAGCTGGCGCCGTCAGCCATGGCGCTCGGGTATGCCGCCCTTGCGAATCTCGGCGTTCGGCATTTGTCGGAGCCTTTTCGCGAGGAAGTGATGCGCCAAACCGGCGGCGCGGTCGCGGTCGGCGGCCGCGACCGTCACAGCATGATCTATTTCGGCCAGAGCCGCGGCATGACTCTGGGGGTTCAACTGGACGTGGGTTCGCGGATACCGATTGCAACCACCGCCATGGGCCGCGCTTATATCTGGGCGCTGCCGCCCGACGAGCGCGCCGCTTTGTTGCGCGAGCTGCGCGAGCATTATGGCAGCCGCTGGGTGAAGATGCGCGACGGCATCGAACGCGCCGGCGAAACCGTTGCAAAACTCGGTTTTGCCATCTCGGCCGGCGACTGGCATGACGACATCCACGCGGTCGGCGTAGCCTTAAAGCTTAATGACGGAACCGGTCCTTATGCCTTTAACTGTGGCGCGCCGGCATTCCGCTTTACGGAAGAAAGGCTGCGCAACGACATTGGACCTCGCCTCGTGGCGATGGTAAGGAACATCGAAGCGGCCTTGGGCGGCGCAGCGCCGCCATCAAAAGCCGTATTCAAAAAAGAAGAAAACAAAAAGTTGAAAGCAGGAGGGAAAGTTGCACGTGTGGTTGAGGGGATCAGGTAGCCTCCGTCACGATGACCGGCGATCGATTTCGCGGGGTCATTCCGCTCCAACGAGTGATTTGGGCGGGACCAGATGACGCAGGCACAGCTCGCGCAGGGACAATACCCCCTGCTTGCGGTCCGCGACGTCAGTGTCGTGTTCGGCGGCATCGTCGCGCTCAATGGCGTCTCCTTCGACATGCATCAGGGCCAGATTCTCGGCTTGATCGGGCCGAATGGCGCCGGCAAGACCACCCTCTTCAATTGTCTCTCGAGGCTCTACCAGCCAAGCGCCGGCGATATCCTGATGGAAGGCGAGAGCATTTTGAGGCGCCCGCCGCACCGGATCGCCGAAATCGGGATCGGCCGCACCTTCCAGAACGTCGCGCTATTTGCCAATTTGTCGGTGCTCGACAACGTCCGCGTCGGCACCCATTCCCGCACCAACAGCGACATTATCAGCGACTCCTTGAAGCTGCCCTGGGTGCGCCGCGGCGAGGCCGAGCTCAACAAGCGCGTCCACGAAATCGTCAATTATCTCGACCTCGATGACGTCGCCCACGTCACGGTTTCCGGTCTGCCGTTCGGCACCCAGAAACGCGTGGAATTGGCGCGGGCGCTCGCTGCCGATCCAAAGATCCTGCTGCTCGACGAGCCCGCCGGCGGCCTCAACCACGAGGAAGTTCACGTGCTCGGCGACCTCATTCGAAGGATTCGCGACGAGCGCAACGTCACGGTCCTATTGGTCGAACATCACATGGGTCTTGTGATGTCGATCGCGGACCACGTGGTGGCACTGAATTTCGGCCGCAAGCTCGCCGAGGGGACGCCTGCGATGGTGCAATCCGACCCGGACGTCATCAAGGCCTATCTGGGGAGCAAGGACCAATGACGGCGATGCTCAACGTCAAGGATTTGCGCGCCTATTACGGCCAGGTCCAGGCGCTTCATGGTCTCAGTTTTGCCCTCAACGAGGGCAGCCTGACCACGCTCTTGGGGGCCAACGGCGCTGGCAAGACCACCACCTTGCGCGCAATCTGCAGCATGGTTCGCTCGACCGGAGCGATCGAATTCGAAGGCAAGCCGTTGTCCGGCCGGTCGACCGAGAACGTCGTCCGCCTCGGCATCGCGCACGTGCCGCAGGGCCGCGGCACCTTCACCACCATGACGGTGGAAGAAAACCTGCAGCTCGGCGCCATCACGCGCAAGGACAATGCCGGCGTGGTTTCCGACATCGAGCGGATGTACGACCACTTTCCGGTGCTCAAGCAACGGCATACCCAACAGGCCGGCACGCTGTCGGGCGGCGAACAGCAAATGCTCGCAGTCGCCCGCGCCCTGATGCTGCGCCCCAGGCTGATGCTGTTGGACGAGCCGTCGTTCGGGCTGGCGCCGCTGATCGTGCGCGACCTGTTCAAGATCCTCGGCAAGATCAATCGCGAGGACAAGGTCACCATCCTGGTGGTGGAGCAGAACGCGCAGCTGGCGCTCGAGCTCGCCGACCAGGCCTATGTGATCGAAACCGGACGCATCGTGATGTCGGGAAACGCCAAAGAGATCGCCAACAACGAAGACGTCCGTAAATCCTACCTGGGTTACTAAAGGGGAACGCGGTCATGGAGCTTTTCGTCAATCAAATCCTGGCCGGCATTTCCACCGGCGCGATCTATGCCTGCATGGCGCTCGCCGTCGTCATGATCTACCAGGCGATCGACCATCTCAATTTCGCGCAAGGCGAAATGGCGATGTTCTCGACCTTCATCTCCTGGCAGATGATGCAATGGGGCGTGCCCTATTGGGGAGCCTTCGTTCTCACGGTCGCGTTCTCCTTCCTTGCAGGTATTGCGATCGAGCGGATACTGTTCAAGCCCTTGGCAAAGGCGCCAATCCTGACCAATGTCGCCGGCTTCATCGCGCTGTACGCGATCATCAACAGCGTCGCCGGCCTGATCTGGGATTTTACCATCAAGCAATATCCGACGCCGTTCGGATCCTCGCCGTTTCTCGGCAGCCAGCTGATCTCGACCCACCAGGCCGGCATGATCGGCGTCACGCTGGGACTGCTGCTGCTATTGTTCTTTTTCTTTCGTTTCACGAAAATGGGCCTCGCCATGCGCGCGGCCGCCTCATTGCCTGAATCGGCGCGGCTGGTCGGCATCAACACCTCATGGATGATCGCGCTCGGCTGGGGCATGGCGGCCGCGATCGGCTCGATTGCCGGCATGATGATCGCGCCCGTGGTGTTCCTCGAGCCGAACATGATGCTCGGCGTCTTGATCTACGGATTTGCCGCCGCCGTGCTCGGCGGCCTGACCAGCCCGTTCGGTGCCGTGATCGGCGGCTTCCTGGTCGGGATCTTCGAAAATCTGGTCGGGACCTATATCCCCGGCGTCGGCAATGAACTGAAATTGCCGATCGCGCTGGCGCTGATCATCACCGTCCTGGTCGTCAAACCCGCCGGCCTGTTCGGCCGGCCCATCGTGAAGCGAGTTTGATCATGAGCGCAATTCAGGAAGTCGTCACCGAAGTGCCTGCGGTCGAGGCCGTTCCCAAGCGCGCCATGACGCTCAGCGCCGGGGCCTCGCTGATCATGCTGGCAGTGCTGATCGCCGCCCCCCTTTTCGTGAAGAATTTCATCATCTTCCAATTGACGATGCTCCTGATCTACGGGCTCGCGGTATTGGCGCTGAACATCCTGACCGGCGGCAGCGGACAGTTCTCGCTGGGCCAGAGTGCTTTCTACGCGGTCGGCGCCTACACCTCGGCGATCCTGATGGAACATGTCGGCATGAATTACGCGCTGACATTGCCGATCGCCGGCGCGATCTGCTTTGGCTTCGGGTTTCTGTTCGGCCAGCCGGCACTTCGTCTCTCCGGCGTCTATCTGGCGCTGGCAACCTTTGCGCTCGCGACCGCGATGCCGCAGCTCTTAAAGCTCGGCTATTTCGAGCGGTGGACCGGCGGCGTGCAGGGGCTGGTCGTGACCAAACCCGATGCGCCGTTCGGGCTGCCGATGTCGCAGGACATGTGGCTCTATTATTTCACGCTCGCCGTCACGATCGCGATCTATATCTTCTCCGTCAATCTGCTGAAATCGCGCTCGGGGCGCGCCTTCATGGCGATCCGCGACAACGAGATCGCGGCGTCCGCGATGGGCGTCGACGTCGCCAAGTACAAGACGCTGGCGTTCGGGGTCTCAGCCGGCATCACCGGCGTTGCCGGCGGCCTCGGCGCGATCGCCGTGCAGTTCGTCGCACCCGACGGCTACACCATTACGCTGGCGATCTCGCTGTTTCTCGGCATGGTGGTCGGCGGTGTCGGATGGCTGCCCGGATCGATCGTCGGTTCGGCCTTTATCATTTTCGTGCCGAACATTGCGGAGGGAATTTCAAAGGGCCTCTCCGGCGCGGTGTTCGGCATCCTGCTGTTCTTCGTGATCTTCCTGGTGCCGCATGGCGCACGGCAAGTCGCCATGGTCGCCCAGCAACTGGCCGGTAAATTCAAGAAGTAGGATGGGTTGAGCTGTTCGCGAAATCCATCAGCAACAAAACCGGACCAGTGTAATGGGTTTCGCAAGGGCTCAACCCATCCTACAGGTTACGGGTCAAGCCAATCAAACCAAGGAGAAAAAATGCTTTCTAAAGAATTACGAATCGCCGCGTTCTCGACGGCGGTCATTGTTTTCGCGACTGCCTCCGGCAGTGTACTTGCCCAAAAGAAATACGACACTGGCGCGACCGATACCGAAATCAAGATCGGCAACATCATGCCCTATAGTGGCCCTGCCTCCGCCTACGGCGTGATCGGCAAGACCGAAGAGGCCTATTTCAAGAAGATCAACGCCGAGGGCGGCATCAACGGCCGCAAGATCAACTTTGTCAGCTATGACGACGGGTATAGCCCGCCGAAGGCCGTCGAGCAGGCGCGCAAGCTGGTCGAGAGCGACGAAGTTTTGGTGGTTTTCAATCCCTTGGGCACGCCGTCGAATTCGGCGATCCAGAAATATCTCAACGCCAAGAAGGTGCCGCAGCTGTTCGTCGCCACCGGCGCCACCAAGTGGAACGATCCGAAGAATTTTCCGTGGACCATGGGCTGGCAGCCCTCTTACCAGAGCGAGGCGCATATTTACGCCAAGTATCTGATCAAGGAAAAGCCGGACGCCAAGATCGCAGTGCTCTATCAGAATGACGATTTCGGCAAGGATTACCTGAAGGGACTTAAAGACGGGTTCGGCGCCAAGGTGTCGATGATATCGGCGGAAGAAAGCTACGAGACCACGGAGCCGACGATCGACAACCACATCGTCAAGCTCAAGGCAACCGGCGCCGACACCTTCATCAGCATCACCACGCCCAAATTCGCCGCGCAGGCGATCAAGAAGCTCGCCGAGATCGAGTGGAAGCCGCTGCACATCGTCTCCAACGTCTCGGCCTCGGTCGGCAGCGTGATCAAGCCGGCGGGGTTTGAGAATTCGCAAGG
>DATBYN010000063.1:0-6541 GCA_036513695.1 Bradyrhizobium sp.
TGGCTCGGCTGCCCAGGGCGTGAATACAACCGCGGTGGGCTTTGATGCTTTTACGCCAGCGGGCAGCGCGCAAGATGCGACGCGGTCGCGAACCTCGGCGTCGGCGGCGGCTTCGCACAGGGCGGCATCGGCAGCCGTGCGGGCGTGACGTTTGCCTGGTGATGGCCGGAATTCGCCGGTACCTCAGGGCGATCTTTCTGATCGCGTTCACTTGCGCGGTCTGCAGCGGCGGGCACGCCCAAGCGCCGAAGCAGAAAGCGGCCCCGGTCGAAACGACGGCGCCAAAGCCAGCCCAGATCGATCGCAATGGTGTCTTGATCCTCATCCGATCAGCGTTGCTGGCGCTCGATCAGGCGAACAAGACCGGCAATTATACCGTGCTGCGCGATCTCGGCGCGCCCGGCTTTCAAATCAACACGGCCGCGCGTCTCGGCGAGATATTCGCAAAACAGCGCGCCGATAATCTCGATCTCTCAGGCGTTGCGGTAATCGATCCGCAGCTCAGCCTGCTGCCGCAGATTGAACCCAACGGGATGATGCGGATGGCGGGCTTTTTCCCCTCCGTTCCATCCCAGGTCAATTTCGAGCTCGCCTTTGCGCCGGTGAACGGACAGGGGCGGCTGTTCGGCATCTCCGTTTCGATTGGACAGAGCGCGCCTGCGGCCCCCGAACCGCCGCCGCCAACGCAAAAACAGCCTGTTGCAGGCACCACGAAGCAGCCAGCGCCAAACGGCGCAAAACATCCCCAGCAAACCACCCCCAAGCCGGCTGCCGCCGACGAAACCAAGCAGCCCTAGCGCAAGCCTGCTAGCGCCGGCCCCAGGGAATGGCGGCCCAGACGCGCTCGTGGAGATAGTACCAGACGATTTTGGTCGCGATCTCAAGCGCGGCGATCGAGCCCGCGATCTCCACCCTGCCCGTGAAGAACCAGCTGATCGCGAAAGTGTCGAGCGTTCCCAACGTCCGCCAACTGACCGCCTTGAGGAACGATCTGACGTGCGTCTCTGCTCCCTGGAACGAAATCACGGGGTGCGCCTCCCTGGGTGGCGATGACAAAGCCTAGCACGCAGACGCAAGCAGCCAGCCCCGCGTTCCCTCACTCAGCAATGGACAGGATGCGCGATTACGTGCATTTTGCTTTGCAATATCTGACAAACTCTTTGATCGGACTGAGCAATCGCATTTTTCATGGCTGCTCCATCGGCCGTCACAAGGGGTTGAGATGAGATTGGTTGCCTTTGAACGCCGGCACACCCGCCCGCGGCGCGCGGCCGCACCAAGGCCGGTCGCGAGGCGGTAGATAACGCAGGGAAATGGCCTAATTTGCCTTAGCGATGAACCTGCTTGAATCCCTTCCGACCGTGATCGGCACCGCAGCGGTAGCACCGGCGCTGCTGATCCTGTGGCTGGTCGTCGCCGCCGACGAGCGCCCGGGCCCGCCCGTCAAGGTCTGGACCGCGTTCCTGCTTGGTGCCGCCAGCATCTCACTGCTCGGCGTGGTGCGCGCGCCGTTTGCATCGATCCTGGCCGCGCCCGAAAACCCCTGGGTTGCGCAGGCGCTGCATTCGGTGTTCGGCGCCGCCATCCCAGAGGAAGCCGTCAAGATTTTCGCGATCGTTGTGGTGTCGACAAAACGCAGGCGGTTCGCGGATCCGATGGACACCGTGGTCTATGGCGCCGCCGTAGGGCTTGGCTTTGCCGCTTACGAGAACCTCGCTTATCTCGAGCAGCATCGGGAGATGTGGCAATCGCTGGCGGCGTTGCGCAGCGTGCTGACCGTGCCGTTCCATGCCGCGCTCGGCATCATCGCCGGCGCCTATCTCGCGATCGCACGAGCCGGCACCGCGCTTGGCGCGCACCGGCATCACCGCGATTGGGCCCGCCTCTCGAGCCGCCTCCTGATCTTCTTCGCACCGATGGCGCTGCATGCCGGTTTTGATTTCCCGCTGCTGACGCTGCAGCAAAACCCCGACGTCGGCGCATCGACCCGGCTGATATTGGGATCGACCAGTCTCCTGATCGGGTTCAGCTCCATCGCATTCGCGGTGCGCCTGGTGCGCAAGGTCGGCCGCCATCACGCGCCCCGCACCGACATCGCCCGCGAGCGGCTCAGCCAGTTGCGGCGGATGTGGGCGCTATTGGTGGTGGGCGGCGGTGCGGGATTCGCGGGTCTCGCCTTCGTGCTGACATCGATCCACCACTGGCTGTTAAACCCTGATCGCAACGTGGCGCTGGTTCTTGTTCCAATCGGGTTGATGTCGATCCTGGTCGGCTGCGCGCTTTTGGTGGCCACGACCGCGGTCTACATCCTCGGCCGCAACCGGATGCGCACGGCATCACAGGGGTTTTTCTCCGCCCCCGGCCAAGGCTAGCCAGCCCCCGGCCAAGGCTAGCCAGGTCGGCGCTAGCTAGGTCGGCTTGCGGACACGACCAGCGAACAAAATTGACCTATCCGCGTTGGCGAACGTTATATTTTGGCGTCACATTCGGGCGTCATTCTGCGCACCCAGTATCGGGAGATTACAATGACCCTTCCCCAGGACATCACCAGACTGCAATCCGAAGTCAGCGCCGCGGTGCGCGACCATTGGAAGGCCTTTTTGATCGAGGGCATCCTGCTCGCCGTGCTCGGGCTTGCGGCCATGATCGTGCCGCCCTTAGCGAGCCTTGCCGTCACCATCTTCCTCGGCTGGATGTTTCTGATCTCCGGCATCGCCGGGCTTATCCTGACATTCTGGGCGCGGGGGATGCCGGGCTTCTGGTGGTCGCTGATCTCGGCCGTGCTGGCGGTTGCCGCCGGCATCATCCTGCTGACAAAACCGGTGCAGGGCACGCTGACATTGACCATCGTGGTCGGTGCTTATTTCATCGCCGAGGGCGTCGCGACCATCATGTACGCGCTGGAACATCGCCGCGAACTGCCGGAGCGATGGAGCTGGCTATTGGTCGGCGGAATCATGGATCTGCTGATCGCCTTTATCATCATCTCGGGATTGCCGGGCTCGGCAGAGTGGGCGATCGGACTGTTGGCCGGCATCAACCTGTTGTTCGGCGGCGCAACGCTGATCGGCGTGGCGCTAGCCGCGCGCAAGCGCGCATTGTAGCCAAACAGAAGCCGCGCTCAGCAACCTCGGCAAATGCTCTTGATCTTGCGGTCGAGGGCGGCGTCTTCCTTGTTCACCGGATTGTTCGGATCGCTCAAATTCTGCTCCGAGGGCACCTGATCGGCGCGCGGTTGCCGGTGCCCGACCGGTGCGGGGGGCGGCCCTGCCGGCTTACTGGTGTTCGCCGACGACCCGCCAGTTCCGGTCTGCGCGATCGCCGGCGGACCGGCCATCAGGACCAGCAGCGCCACCGCCGCTATTGGCTTCGTCGTGATTAGTCTAGTGGTGAGCAACTTTCGCATCTTGCTCCTCCCATTTTCTAAGAGATTGCATCTATCGCGCCCGATCACGGGTCGATCATCGCTATCGGCGGATAGAGATGAACCTCACCACAATAATCGACGACACGATAGCGCGTTTCCACAGCCTGTTCACGTTCTCTGGAAAAAGAATTTGTGGGCGAAGCAGAATTCGCAGGCGACAGATAATTCGGGCCGACCGGCGCCTTGCCGTGGCCGCCGGGAATATCGAGCACGTAATCCGGTTGACATAATCCGGACACCCTGCCCCGCAGAGCCCGCATTAACTCTTGTCCATGCGCCAGCGTCGTTCGCAGATGCGCGGTGCCCGGCGCCAGATCGCCGTGGTGCAGGTAATAGGGCTTTATGCGGCATTCGACAAAGGCCCGCAGCAGCTCTTCCAGCGCCGCGGCGTTGTCATTGACGCCGCGCAACAACACCGACTGGCTCACCATGGGTATGCCTGCATCGATAATGCCGGCGCAAGCGGCGCGCGCGCGATCGGTCAATTCCCTTGCATGGTTGGCGTGCAGCGCAACCCAGGTCGTTGCGCCCGCAACCCTAAGCGCTTTGATCATCTCCGCGCTGATGCGCGCAGGCTCGGCGACCGGCACGCGGGTATGAATCCGGATGATCCTGACGTGATCGATTGCGGCGAGTTCGGCCATGATCTCGGCGAGCCGCCGCGGCGACAGCATCAGGGGATCGCCGCCGGTCAGGATCACTTCCCAGATTTCCGGATGGGCGCGGATATAACCGATCGCGTCTTGATAGGCGTCCGGCGCGAGCGCATTGGCCTTGCCGGGCCCGACCATCTCGCGGCGAAAACAGAAGCGGCAATATACCGCGCAGACGTGAACCAGTTTTAATAGCACCCGATCGGGGTAACGATGCACGATGCCTGCGACAGGCGAATAGGCGTGATCGCCGATCGGATCGGCACTCTCGCTCGCCTCAGCCAGCAATTCCTCGGCGCTTGGAATGAACTGTCGTGCGATCGGATCGTCGGGATCGCTGGGGTCGATCAGCGCCCCAATATCCGGCGTCACCGCGACCGCGTAGCGCGCCGCGACCTGTTCCAGATCGGGAAGCGCTGCCGCCGGCGCGAGGCCGTGGGCGACCAGCTCAGCAGGCTCGCGCAAGGTGGCGGCGAGATCGATCTTGCTCATGCATCCCCCGAAGGCTTCGTCCACACCACCTGATCGATCCTGTGGGCGCCGCTCGCCAGCATCACCAGCCGGTCAAAGCCGAGCGCGACGCCGGCTGCTTCCGGCATGGTTGCGACGGCGGCGAGAAAGTCTTCGTCGATCGGGTAGCGCTCGCCATAACGGCACTGTTTTTCGTTCATGGCTTGCATGAACCGATGCCGCTGTTCCCGCGCGTCGGTTAGTTCGCCGAATCCGTTCGCAAGCTCGACGCCGCAGGCATAAATCTCAAAGCGTTCGGCGACGCGCGGATCGGATGGTTTGGCGCGCGCAAGGGCTGCTTCCGGAGCCGGATATTCGAACAAGATGGTCAAGCGCCCCTGCCCCAGATTTGGTTCGATGTGCTCGACCAGGACCTTGCTGAAAATATCCGACCAGGTGTCGTCATCTGATATTCGCACCCGCCCCATTGCCGCAGCCGCGAGGCGATCGCGATCGCCTTCGCCGTCTCGCACTGTTGAAAGCAGATCGATCCCGGCACAGCGCTCGAAGGCTGCCGCCACCGTCAACAGCTCGGGCTCGGCAAACGGATCGGCGGCCTTGCCGCGAAACGAGAATTGCCCGATCCCGGTTGCCTGCGCGGCGTGCGCGATCACGACCATGCTATCGGCCATGATGGCGTCATAGCCCGCATTGGCGCGGTACCATTCCAGCATGGTGAACTCGGGAAGGTGCAGATCGCCGCGCTCGCGGTCGCGAAACACCCGGGCAAACTCGAAGATCTTTCGTTCGCCCGCGGCCAGCAGTTTCTTGCAGGCGAATTCCGGCGAGGTCCGCAAATACCGTGCTGCGCGCGTACCGTCGGCGCGGCTGAGCTCCGTACGCGGCGCATGCAGGTGGGTCTCATTACCCGGGGAAACCTGCAAAATGCCGGTTTCGACCTCGGCAAAACCCTGCTCGTCGAACCAGGCCCGCAACGCCCGGGTGATGGCTCCGCGTGCCACCAAGAATGGCCTGACGTCGGCGTACCGCGCGGGCGTCCACCATGGCGACGGTATGTCAGTAGCCTCGCCGACGGGGTTTTTGGTCATCTGGTCCATGTGTGTTGACGCGTCATTTGGTCCGAACTTCCGCCACCATTCCGGTGACTAACGGTGAACCAGGAAACAAGCAATGTTTGACCACCGATTACGAAAAACATGGATTTTGCTATGGCTTGCCCTCGCCATGCCGGCGCCGGCGCGCGCTGCCGATGGCCCGCCGGGCGGCTTCAAACTGGACCGACAGGCCACCGTCTTCACATCCCCCGACAAGAAGGTGCGACTGGAGCAGTATTCCAAAGAAGGGAAAGACGGCGTTCTGCTTTTCCAATTCTGGACCTTCGACGCGGATCATCGGCACGCTTTTCAGCTCAATCCCGATGAGAACGATGATTTGCCGAATTATGCGGCTGGATTCCGATTTAGCCCGGACAGCCAGTGGCTGGTGCGAATGCAAAAACTGGGGGCCGGGTCTCAGACGCTCTTGCTGTATCGAAGGAAGGGGTATGAATTCTCGCCCGCGACCACAAAACCCCTTGGTGATCTGGCCTGGGATTATTTCTTCACGACACCGACATCAAAAGGGATGCATCGGGACCCGGAGAACCCGTATGGGCTCGATCACGCTTCGGTGAATCTAATCAAGGGGATGGAAGAAAATTACGCCTGGATGGGGCAGCATTGGCCCGACGGCCGCTACGTCGTGATCGAGCTGTCGTTTGACATGCAGGGCGAAGACGTAAAGGCCCCATGGATCGAAGGCTGGCACTGCGTCTATGACCTCAAGACGGGGGCATTTTCGGTGCCTGCCGACTTCGCCGAGAACAACGCTAAGGCTGTCCAATATCCTGAGTCTAAATGAGATTAACAGGCAAAAGCTGATCATTTGCAGTCATCCGCGCGCCGCGCCTTGAGGGGCGCAAAACGCTGGCATAGATCGGCAAAATCAGTAT
>DATBYN010000064.1:0-14044 GCA_036513695.1 Bradyrhizobium sp.
CCGAAATCGAGGGAGATTTGTCATTCGAATCGGGCGGCGGATTTGCAATGATCCGCTCCTCCAACGCGGTGAGACCACCATGGCGCTGCAACTTCGGCCGAACTGCGAATATTGCGACAAGGACCTGCCGCCGAACGCGACGGATGCGCGCATCTGCACTTTCGAGTGCACCTTCTGCGCCGACTGCGTCGGGACCAAGCTGCACAATGTTTGCCCGAACTGCGGCGGCGGTTTTGTGCCCCGGCCGATCAGGCCCGCGAGGGAATGGCGGCCGGGACTAACGATCGCGCAGCGGCCGCCGTCAGACAAGCGCGTGCACTTGTCCTACAATCTCGACGACATTGCGCAGCATTCGGCACGGATCAGGAACATTCCGCCGGAGGAACGCTGAGCTCCCTCAAGCCTCTTTGCGAGGGCGAGGAAAGTCACTCCGCCGGCAAAATCGTCCCCTCGACTTCCCCAAAACCAACGCGATACCCGTCGCCCTGGCACCAGCCGCGCATCACAAGCGAATCGCCGTCTTCGAGGAAGGCGCGTTTTACGCCGCCGACAAACTCCAGCGGCTCGGTGCCGTTCCAGGAGATTTCCAAAAGACTGCCGCGCTGGCTTTTTTCCGGGCCGGAGATGGTGCCGCTGCCTAAGAGATCGCCGACATTCATGGCGCAGCCAGAGGAAGCGTGATGCACGAGTTGCTGCACTGAGGACCAGTACATGTATTTGAAATTGGTACGGCAGATGCGCAAACCATCGTTCATCGGCGCGGCGCGCAGACTGACATCGAGGGTGAGATCGTAATTGTTCGGCTGCGTCTGCCGCAGGTAAGGAAGCGGCATCGGATCCTGCTCCGGTCCATGCCGGCGGAACGGCTCCAGCGCCTCGCGCGTCACAATCCACGGGCTGATCGAGGTCGCAAACGCCTTGGCCTGGAACGGGCCAAGCGGCACATATTCCCATTGCTGGATGTCGCGCGCGCTCCAGTCGTTCAACAATACAAAGCCGAAGATCATCTTCTCGGCCCGGCTTTCGCTGAGCATCTCGCCCATCGGCGACGGCTGCCCGATCACAACACCCATTTCGAGTTCGAAATCGAGCCGCTTGCAGGGGCCGAAACTCGGCACCTCCACATTCGGCGGCTTTAGCTGCCCGTGCGGCCGGCGCACTTTTGTGCCGGAGACCACGACGGTGGACGCGCGGCCGTTATAGCCGATCGGCATGTGCAGCCAGTTCGGCTGCAGCGCGTTGTCCTTGCCGCGGAACATCACGCCGACATTGGTGGCGTGCTCTTTCG
This sequence comes from Bradyrhizobium sp., assembly GCA_036513695.1. Taxonomy (GTDB): domain Bacteria; phylum Pseudomonadota; class Alphaproteobacteria; order Rhizobiales; family Xanthobacteraceae; genus Bradyrhizobium. Next base: position 1,289 of record DATBYN010000064.1, read on the forward strand.
ACGAATAGAAATCGGTGTAGCCGGAGACCGCGATCGGCATATGTAGTTTTGCATTTGCCATCGGCACCAGAGCGCGTTCGCGCAGCTCGTCATTCTCGCGCAGTTCAGGATGGTCGTGCCGCAGCAATTCGCTGATCCGCGCGCGGGTCTGCGACCACACCTTCTGCCCCAGCGCCATGAACGGATTAAGCGTCGGGCCTGCGAAGATGCCGAGCGGGCCGACATCGAGCCTGGAGTTCTGCTCGAGCTCCCAGAGATCGAGCACATAGTCGCCGATCGCGACGCCGACGCGCGGCGCGAGGCCGTCCTTGGACGAGAACACGCCGTAAGGGAGATTCTGGATCGGGAAGTCGGAGGTGGGATCGACCGGGATGAAGGAGCGGAGCGAGGGATCGTTGGGGTGGGGCATGGAATTCTCCAATCGAAAACTCGTCATGCCGGGCTTGACCCGGGCATCATCATCTAACGAAGAGCGATGGATCGCCGGGTCAAGCCCGGCGATGACAGCTAGAGCGAAATCTTAAGGCCTATTCGGATCGAACCGCTTTTCCAGTCCCTTCCAGCAATCCGAATAATCATCCTGCAGCGTCGGCGAGTTCGCGGCGTGCGCGGTGACGCGTTGCGGATAGCGCGTCTCGAACATGAAGGCCATGGTGCCGGTCAGCTTCACCGGCTTTAACTCTAAATTGCTGGCGTGATCGAATGCCTCGCGGTCGGGGCCGTGCGGCAGCATGCAATTGTGCAGGGAGATGCCGCCGGGCGTAAACCCTTGCGGCTTGGCGTCGTAGACGCCGTAGATCAATCCCATGAACTCCGACATGATGTTCATATGATACCACGGCGGCCGAAACGTGTTTTCCGCAACCAGCCAGCGCTCCGGGAAAATCACAAAATCGATGTTCGCGGTGCCGGCGGTTTCCGACGGCGAGGTCAGCACGGTAAAAATCGACGGATCGGGATGATCGAAGCTGATGGCGCCGACCGGCGAGAATGTGCGGAGATCGTATTTGTAGGGCGCGTAATTGCCGTGCCAGGCCACCACATCGATCGGCGAATGCGGCAGCGTGGTCACAAACAGCGAGCCGCCCCATTTCACGAAAAGTTCGGTCGGGGCGTCCTTGTCTTCATAGGCCGCCACTGGCGTCAGGAAATCGCGCGCATTGGCGAGGCAATTGGCGCCGATCGGGCCGCGCTCCGGCAGCGTGAAGGCGCCGCCGTAATTCTCGCAGAGATACGCGCGCGCCGGGCCGTTCGGAATTTCGACACGGAATTTTACGCCGCGCGGGATCACGACGATCTCGCCAGGCTCGGCGTCGATCCGGCCGAACTCGGTGACAAACCGCAAATTGCCCTGCTGCGGCACGAACAGCATCTCGCCATCGGCATCGTAAAAATGCTGGTCGACCATCGATTTGGTGATCAGCACGACATGCGCGGCCATGCCGGCTTGCGTATTGACGTCGCCCGCGGTGGTCATGGTCTGCACGCCCTGCAGGAATGTCTTTTCGTCTTTCGGGATCGGCGCCGGATCCCAGCGCAATTGCGCGATCGGCAGATCGACCTCGTGGCACGGTGCGGAACGCCACAGCCCGGCGTCGACTTTCGCAAAGCGGCCGGAATGTTTTACCGACGGCCGGATGCGATACAGCCAGGAGCGCTCGTTGCTGCCGCGCGGCGCCGTGAACGGCGAGCCCGAGAGCTGCTCAGCGTAGAGCCCGTAAGCCGCGCGCTGCGGCGAGTTTCGGCCGATTGGCAGCGCGCCGGGCAATGCCTCGGTCTCAAAGCTGTTACCGAAGCCGGACATGTAGCCCGGCGTGATATTGACGGAGCTCCTGGAGATCACATCGGGCGAGGTGTTGATATTCATGGTCATCCTCCTCCTTGCAGGGCGGCCCACATTTCCCGGTCACGCTTGTCGGTCCAGATCACGGGGTCGTCGATTCCCGAAGCCTCATCGAACGCGCGCGAGACATTGAAGGGCAGGCAGTGCTCGTAGATCGCGAATTTTGAAAACTTTGGGTCCATCACCTCGCGGGTCGACGCCATCGTCTCCTTGAGATCGCGACCCTTTGCCACTGCGGTTTCGGCCGCGCCATAGAGCGATGTGACAAAGTCGCGCGTCATCGCGATCGCTTCGCGCCCCGTCGCGATGCCCTTGAGCGCATCGCCACGGCCGGGCGCGATCGCCTTCGGATTGAAGGCGCGGATTTCGTTCAAGGTCGCCGGCCATTCGCGCAGATGCGCATCGCCGCAATAGCAGGCCGAATGATATTCGATCAAATCGCCGGAAAACATCACTTCCGCATCCGGCACCCAGGCGACGATATCGCCTGAGGTATGTCCGGCGCCGAGCTGCATCAACCGCACCTCGCGCTTGCCCAGATAAATCGACATCTCGCCTTCAAAAGTCAGCGTCGGCCAGGTCAGGCCGGGAATGCTCTGCGCATCCTGGAACAATCGCGGAAAGCGGCCATATTCGGAATCCCAATCCTGCTGGCCACGCTCTTCCACCAACCGGTAAGTTTCCTGGGAGGCGATGATGCCTTGCGCCTTGTAGGCGGAGGCGCCGAGCACCCGCACCGCGTGATAATGCGACAGCACGACATATTTGACCGGCTTGTCGGTGACGCTGCGCACCCGCTCGATCACTTTATTCGCCATCGCAGGAGTAGCCTGGGCGTCGAACACCAGGCAGCCATCGTCGCCGACGATGACCGCCGAATTGGGATCGCCCTCGGCGGTGAAGGCATAGAGATCGGTACCGATCTCGGAGAAGGTGATTTTCTTCTCCGCCATGTCTGTCGTGGATGCGAAACCTTTTGTCATGAATTCAGTCCCTTTAGGCTTATTATTGTTGCTGCTGTTGCTGCTGCTGGTTCGCGTCGATCATTCGCCGCTTGGCGAGCACGATGGCTTCGCGCAGCACATCGAGATCGCCGATGTGATTGGCGAGGATCAAGACCAGCGCCGCGTCGAGCTCGGCGCTTTGTTCGTCGGAGAGTCCGCGATGCGCCTCGACGACAGCGCGGAATGCATCGTCCGGTTTTGCAAAGTTCGAAGCGGTAGACAGCGCCATTTTTCAAACCTCAGTTGATGCCTGCGGCACGCGCCAAGGCGGCGTTGAGCGCCGATCGTGTCGGGTGCCGAAACCGCGCCGCGACATAACCGTCAGGCCTCAGCAGATACGCCGTGCCGGGCTCGGCATCGTAGCGCGCGCCGGCGAGACCCCCAGCATCGACAAAACCATCGTCGCCGCCGATACGGACCACGCCGATCTCATCGGGCACATCCACCGCAGCGCCATTGCAAAACTCGAGTAGCGTGAACCGCGTTCCCGCCTTGATGAAGGCATCGGTCAAATAGATCGCATCGCCTGTGCGCGCGGCAACCGGCGCATCCGGCATCGAAGCGCCGGGCCGCGGGCCGCCGCGCCAGGTGTCGCAATCACCGGTCGAGAGCGCCGAATCATAGACCGAGGGGACCGAAAGTCGTCCGCCATTAATCATGCGCTTGCCGAATTCGGTTTCCTTCGCAAGCGCCAGCACCGCCTTGCGCAACCGCTCTTCCTGGCGCGAGACGGGCGCCATGAAATCGGTCGAGCGCGTCGATTCCCGGATGTTTTCATCCGCCGCCGCGCTGCGCTCGCTGTGATAACTCTCGAGCAATAATTCCGGCGACGTTCCCCTCAGCAGGCGGTCGAGTTTCCACGCCAGATTCTCGGCGTCTTCCAGCCCGGAATTGGCGCCGCGTGCGCCGAACGGCGAGACCTGATGGGCGGCATCGCCGGCAAAGATCACGCGGCCGTGGATGAATTTATCCATCCGGCGGCACTGAAATTTATAGAGCGATATCCATTCGAACTCGAATTTCTCGTGACCCAACATGCGCGCGATCCGCGGCCGCACGTTTTCGGGGCGCTTCTCGACCACGGGATCCGCATCCGGATTGAGCTGCAGATCGATCCGCCAGATATCGTCCGGCTGCTTGTGCAACAGCGCCGAGCGTCCGGTATGGAACGGCGGATCGAACCAGAACCAGCGCTCGGTCGGGAATTCCGCGCTCATCCGCACGTCGGCAATCAGGAACTGATCCTCGAACATTTTGCCTGAAAATTCCGCGCCGACCATTTGCCGCAACGACGATCGCGCGCCGTCGCAGGCGATAACGTAGCTCGCACACAGAAGGTAAGGCCCGTCCGGCGTCTCGATGGTCAGCACGACACCGTCATTGCGCTGCTCCAGCCCCGTCACCTTGTTGCGCCAGCGCAGATCGATCGCGGAAAATTCCTGTACGCGATCCACCAGATAGGCTTCGGCGTAAAACTGTTGCAGGTTGATGAAAGCGGGCCGCTTGTGGCCCTGCTCGGGGAGCAAATTGAACTGATAGAGCAGCGAAGCGCCGTGAAAGATCTTGCCGACGCTCCACACCACGCCCTTGTCGACCATACGCTGTCCTGCGCCGAGCCGGTCCCAATATTCCAGCGAGCGTTTCGAGAAGCAGATCGCGCGCGACCCCTCGCCGATCCGGTCGGCGTCATCGAGCAGCACCACGCTTTGGCCGCGTTGTGCGAGATCAATCGCAAGCGAAAGCCCGACCGGACCCGCGCCGACCACCACGACGGGATGCCATGCCGCGTCGCCATCTCCCCTCGCCTGATCGGCGTGGCGGCGGTAGCCAAACTGGACTTTGGATTGCTGCGCCATGGGCTTAACCTTGCGACTAGCCAAGGGATCGCGACCGGCCTAAGATAGTCGCATCTGCAACTATCTAAACGCCAGCAACGTTGCGGCGTCAACTCAATTTGGAGCGATTTTTGCCAAAAGCGTTTTTAAGCGATGAGGGCACCGGTTCGCGTGAAGAAAACGCGGCGAAAAAGCGCTCCAGGCTGGACCTCTTCAAGTTCGTGCCGTTCCGCCTGAACCGGCTGGCGGCCGAGGTTTCTGCCGCGCTTTCAAGCGAATACCAGGCGCGTTACGGATTGGACATTCCGGAATGGCGGGTGCTGGCGACGCTCGGTTTTCGCAACGACGCGTGCAGCGCGCAATACATCGCTTATTGCACCCGGACCCACAAATCCACCATCAGCCGCGCGGTGACGGCGCTGATGGGCCGGCAACTGGTGGAGCGCGTCGAAAATGCAGACGACCGCCGCGAATACCGCCTGCGCCTGACACGCAAAGGCGAGACGCTCTATGCGGAACTGATCCCGCGCCTGTTGCGGCGGGAGCAGGAGATTCTTTCGTGCCTCTCGGCGCAGGAACGGAAGGAGTTTGCGATGCTGCTCGGCAAGATCGAGCAGAGCCTCGATCTGGTGCAGACCAGTAAGGAAGCGGATGCGAAAGAGGCGTATTGAGCGCCAACTCCCTCCCCGTCATTGCAATGACGAATGGAAAGCCCCGGGATGACTGCGAGGCGGTCACTTCGCCGCCGTCACCACGATCTCCACGATATGCGGCGGTTCGAGCTCGACCCCGAGGCAGGCGCGCATCGGTGGATTTTTGGTATCGACCCATTCGTCCCAGGCGCGGTTCATCTCGCCCTTGCGCTTCATGTCGCTGATATAGACGATCGCGGTGAGGATCTTGCTCTTGTCCGAGCCGCACAGCTTAAGGCTCTCGTCGATGCGCGCCAGCGCTTTCACGCTCTGCTCATACATCGAGGGAGTGACGGGATCCGGCGCGACCGCGACAGTGAACACAAGGTCGTCGTGAACGACGGCGCGGCTGCGGGTCGGCGTAAGGCCGGGAAAGCGGCCGATCATGGCGACCTCGCGAACGAGCGCGTTGGCGCCAGGTGCAAGGCATACGCATCGACCTTATCGCTGGCGCGCGGATAGATTTCGGTCACGATCGGATCGTGCCCGGGAATGATGCGGTCGGGATCGCCGGCGAGACGCTCGACGATTTCCCAGCCCACGCACATGTCGCCGAGATTGTAAACGATCGGAAACGGACTGCGGCGATGCATGTTGGCGTAATAATGCGACGCGTCCGACGCCAGCACCACCGGTCCCCGCGCGGTCTCGACCCGCACCACCTGCAAGCCGTCGGAATGGCCACCGACCCGATGCAGCGTCACGCCCGGCGCGACCTCGCCATCGCCACTGTGAAACGTCACGCGCTCGCTGAACACGTGGCGGACCATCAGCGTGACATGCTCAACCGAAAACGGATGCCGCAGCTGCCCAAAGCACATGCAACGCCCGGTGGCGTAGCTCATCTCTCGGTCCTGCAGATGAAACCGCGCGTTCGGAAACTGATCGAGGTTGCCGGCATGATCGTAGTGCAGATGGGTGACGACGACGTCCTTGATCGTATTCGCGCCAACGCCGAAACGCGCCAGCGCCTCGACCGGGTTGAGCGTCAATTTGCGGTTTCGCAATTGCGCCTCAGTCGCGTTGAAGCCGGTATCGACCAGAATATCGCGGCCGTGGCCTCTGATCAGCCAGACGAAATAATCGAGGTCTTGCGCCGTGGTCTCATGTGGATCCGGCAGCAGAAAATTCAGCTGCGGCGTGCGCGGCGACATCGTCGCATAGCGGATGGCGTAGATTGCGTAGACGTTTCCCATAGGTCACACTTTTGGTTGCAAGCTTTTTCCAGTTGCCGCACCAAGCCATCTCGGTCCGCAAAGGTCAAACCCCCACGGGCTGGTTCCGGACGGACGGCAATCATTCCGGACTTACTCGGCTCGAAGATACAATGACGGCCCTCAATGTGAGATACGTCACATTTCAAAACGACCCTGAAAAATATGCACGCCCTCTGCGTGCCGCCGATCGACGCCGCATCGGGCTCGCCTGCGCGGGGCGCGCGTGGCCGGGGCGCGAGAACGGGAAATTCCGAACGCGCTTCCGCGCAGCAATTGAAAGTTTTGTTGCGGTTAATTGACGCGCTTGGTGGCTGGCTTTGCAGACGGTTGACAGGCCTTGCGGGCCCGGTTTGATAATGCGGATTGCGTAGAGTAAGGTCGCCGAGGCGCAAGCTGGGATCGGCGCCCTGTTGGCTGGACCGCCGTGATATGAGACTTCGCCTCGCATGAGACTTCGCCTCGCATTGCTTGTGACCTTGATTTTATCGGTCGCGATTTTGTCGGTCGCACCCGCCGTTCCGTGCTTTGCCGCGGACCGCTTTGCGCTTGTGATCGGCAACGCGAAATATCCCGACGCCGAGGCGCCGCTCAAGGAGCCGGTCAACGACGCCCGCGAAGTCGCCGACGAACTCAAGCGCGACGGCTTCAACGTCGAGGTCGGAGAAAATCTGACCGGCGACGCGATGCGGCGTGCGTTCGATAAGCTCTACGGCCGCATCAAGCCCGGCTCCGTCGCGCTGGTGTTCTTTAGCGGCTTTGGCGTCCAGTCCAGCCGCCAAAGCTATATGATCCCGGTCGACGCGCAGATCTGGACCGAACCCGATGTCCGCCGCGACGGCTTCAGCCTGGAGACGATCCTAAGCGAGATCAACAATCGCGGCGCCGGCGTCAAGATCGCCCTGATCGATGCCAGTAGGCGCAACCCGTTCGAGCGCCGGTTCCGAAGCTTTTCGGCAGGTTTGGCGCCGGTGATTGCGCCGAACGGTACGCTGGTGATGTATTCGGCCGCGCTCTCTTCGGTCATCTCCGACAATGGCGGCGACCGCAGCCTGTTCGTGCAGGAGCTGCTAAAGGAAATCCGCGTTCCCGACTTGATGGCCGAAGAGACGCTCAACCGCACCCGCCTCGGCGTCACCCGCGCCTCGCGCCAAGAGCAGGTGCCCTGGATTTCGTCCTCTCTGGCCGAGGATTTTTCATTTATCCCCGGTACGGGCGGCCCGCGGCCAACGGTTCAGCCGCTGCCGGCACCCGGCCCCGTGGCGACGCTTCCGCAGCAACCGACCCCCGCTCCACCGTTGCCGCGCGTCGATCCGTTGCCGCCACCGCCGCGCGTTGACCCGTTGCCGCCGCCGCCGCCGCCGGCAAAGATCGAAGTTCCGCCTCCTGTGGTCGACCAGCCGGCGGAAAAGAAGGATGAGCTCGCGCTTGCCGACGACCCGACGATCAAGAGCCTGACCGCCAAGCTCGCAGATAACCCCGAAGATCAGAACGCGCTTTACCGGCGTGGACAGGTCTATGCCAGCAAGGGTGCGTATAGCCTCGCGATCCGCGACTTCGATGACACCATCCGGCTCAACCCGAAGGACGTGGAGGCCTACAACAACCGCTGCTGGGCACGGACCGTGATCGGCGACCTGCAGGCTGCGCTAAAGGATTGCAACGAGGCGCTTCGGCTGCGCCCGAATTTCGTCGATGCCCTCGACAGCCGCGGCCTGGTCAACCTCAAGAGCGGACTGAGCAAAAACGCCATTGCCGATTTTGACGCCGCCCTGAAGATCAATCCGAGATTGACCTCGTCGCTGTACGGCCGGGGCCTTGCCAAGCAGCGTAATGGCTCGATTTCGGAGGGCGAACTGGATATAAACAACGCCAAGGCCATGGATCCAAATATTGTTAAGGAATTCGCCAGTTACGGGGTACGTTGACGATTATTTGAGAACAGGGGCGGCGCCTCCTTAAGCCCATCCTCGAACCCCCGGGCTGGCACCAGCGACATATAGGTAAGGTAAGTAGGCTCGCAGGCAGGCAGCACGGCCGCGACCGATGGGTGACCAATTTTCGAGCGGCCCTTTTTGCAAATTAATTGGAACCGCGCGGGCAGCGCAGGAGGGACTGGCAATGTCAAACATGGTTGGAAGGGGAAAGTTCATCGCTATCGTTTCGGTTCTGACGATTGGCGCCGCGCTTACGTTTGGCGTGGCGACGGCGATCGCCGGCGATGATGTCACCGAGGATCAAATCCTGAAGGCGCTGGCGCCGGCCAAGAAGCCCCTGACCCGGGGCCTCTCGGCAGGTCCGAAGGTCGATCCGGCGGTTGCTGCCGAGCAAGGGCAGTTTGTCCAGAAAATCCGTGGCCGACCGACCCGATCGCTCTCGGTCACCGAGCGCGAGGAAATCGCCACCATCGTTCAGGACAAACCGAAGATCGATCTCGAAATCAACTTCGACTACAATTCAGCTGACATCAGCACGAAGTCACTGCCTTCCGTGCAGGCGCTGGGGCGCGCGCTGACCAATCCTGACTTGAAGGGCTCGACCTTTGTGGTCGCCGGACACACCGATGCCGCCGGCGGCGAGGCCTACAACCAGGACCTCTCCGAGCGCCGCGCCGACTCGATCAAGAAATATCTGGTCGACAAATACGGCATTACCGGCTCCGACCTCGTGACCGTCGGATACGGCAAGAGCAAGCTCAAGGACGCGGCTAACCCGCTGTCGGAAGTCAACCGCCGCGTGCAGGTGGTCAATATGGAAAACAAGTCAACCGCGTCCAAGTAGAGCGGTCGTGGCACCGGTTGAGGTTCAGCAGCTCCCAAGCGTCCCGCGGCCCTGCGGGACGCTTGTTGGTTTCGAAAGCGAGCTGTTTTTCTCCGTCATTGCGAGGAGCCAACGGGTCGCGCGAATGCGCGCCCGCCCGATGACAGGCTCAGCGACGAAGCAACCCAGCACTTGCTTCGCCGGTCCGGATTGCTTCGCTTGCGCCCGCAATGACTGTATAAAGTCGCTTATCGTATTTCCTGCGTAGGTCTGGATTGATCCGGCGATGAACCTCTCCGAATACCTCAAGCCTGCGATGGCGGTGGTCTTCTTCGCGGCACTCGGTGGCGCATGGTACTGGTTCGAGCATCGTCCGCACCCCGAGGAAAAGGAGACGTCGAGCAACGCGCTTGTCGTGGTGACGAAATCCACCCATGCCTGTTTCTCGGACTCGGTACGCGTCACTGGATTCGTCGTGCCGCGCCGGGAAGCCGTGGTCGGGGTCGATCAGGAAGGATCCAAGGTTTCGGAGGTTCTGGTCCGCGAAGGTGACACGGTCACCGACAATCAGGAGCTGGCCCGGCTGACCCCGCCGCCGGCACAGCCCGGCGCCCAGGGAGCCGGCGGCGGAAGGCCACCCCCGACGTCCCTGCGGGCTCCGGCTCCCGGCCTCGTCACCGAGGTCAAGACCATCGCCGGCGCGCCGGCCTCACCCCAGGCCGGACCGATGTTCCGGATTTCCGTCAACAACGAAATCGAACTCGATGCCCAGGTTCCGAGCGTTCATTTGCTCAAACTCAATCCAGGAGCGAACGCACGGATCAGCCGGGATAACGGGCCGGACCTTTTCGGACGCGTCAGGCTGATTTCGCCGCAGATCGATCGCGCAACCCAGCTCGGCCATGTCAGGATTTCGCTGACCAGCAATCCGACACTCAAGGTCGGGATGTTTGCCCGCGCCAACATCGACGCCCAGCACAGTTGCGGTGTCGCGATCCCGCGTACCGCCATTGACCATCTGACCGTTCAGGTGGTCAAAGGGAATACGGTTGAGACGCGAAATGTTCGGGTCGGGCTGGTGTCCGACACGAGCACCGAAATCCTTGGAGGCCTCGACGTTGGCGAAATCGTCGTGAACGACGCCGGCTCTTCGCTGCATGACGGCGACCAGATCAAGACCACGTTCGCCGAGGACCTCGATCGCACGACGCGGGTACGCTGATGGCACTCAATATCTCGGCATGGTCGATCCGAAATCCGCTGCCTTCGATCGTGTTTTCGATCATCCTGTTGGTGCTCGGCTGGGTCAGCTTTACAAAACTCGCGGTGACGCGGCTGCCGTCGGCCGATATCCCCGTCATCTCGGTCGCGGTATCGCAGTTCGGTGCGGCGCCGGCGGAACTTGAATCGCAAGTTACAAAGACCATCGAAGACGGCGTTTCCGGCGTCGAGGGCGTGCGGCATATTTCATCCTCGATCACCGACGGATTGTCGCTGACGACGATCCAGTTCGCGCTCGAGACCAACACCGATCGGGCGCTGAACGACGTCAAGGACGCCGTCACCCGCGTCCGCTCTAATCTGCCGCAAAACGTCACCGAGCCCCTGATCCAGCGCGTCGACGTGATCGGCCTGCCGATCGTCACTTACGCGGCGATCTCGCCCGGCAAGACGCCGGAGCAATTGTCCTATTTCGTCGACGACGTGGTCAAACGCGCGCTGCAGGGCGTGCGCAACGTCGCCCAGGTCGAGCGCATCGGCGGTGTCGAGCGCGAGATTTTGGTTTCGCTCGATCCCGACCGGCTGCAGGCCGCGGGGCTGACCGCGGTCAATGTCAGCCAGAGCCTGCGCGGCACCAATGTCGATCTTGCCGGCGGCCGTGCCGAAATCGGCAGGAACGATCAGGCGATCCGTACGCTCGCCGGCGCCAAGACGCTGAACGATCTCGCCGGCACCATGATCCCGCTGTTCGGCGGCGGCGAAGTGCGGCTCGACGATCTCGGTACCGTCACCGATACCATCGCCGACCGCCGGACGTTTGCCCGCTTCAACGGCGAGCCGGTGGTGGCGCTCGGTATCAAGCGTTCCAAGGGCGCCAGCGACGTGGTGGTCGCCGCCGCCGTGCAGAAGCGGATCGACGACCTCAAGGTCCGCTATCCCGACGTCGACCTGAAACTCATCGACACCTCGGTGGAGTTTACAAAAGGCAATTACGAAGCCGCGATCTCGACCCTGTTCGAAGGCGCCATTCTCGCCGTCGTCATCGTGCTGTTGTTCCTGCGCGACATCCGCGCCACCATCATCGCCGCGATCTCATTGCCGCTGTCGATCTTCCCGGCGTTCTGGGCGATGGACATTTTGGGATTTTCGCTGAACCTGGTCAGCTTTCTCGCCATCACGCTTTCAACCGGTATTCTGGTCGACGACGCCATCGTCGAGATCGAGAACATCGTGCGCCATATGCGGATGGGCAAATCGCCCTATCGCGCTGCGCTCGAGGCCGCCGATGAAATCGGCCTGGCCGTGATCGCGATCTCGCTGACCATCATCGCGATCTTCGCCCCGGCAAGCTTCATGTCCGGCATCGCCGGGCAATTTTTCAAGCAATTCGGCATCACGGTTTCGGTGCAGGTGTTCTTCTCACTGTTGGCTGCACGTTTCGTTACGCCGGTGCTGGCGGCCTATTTCCTCAAGCATCATGACCACGACGATCCGCCGCCGGGCCGCGTGCTGAAGGCCTACACCCGGCTCGTGACGTGGTCGGTGCATCACTACTTCCTCACCGTGCTGATCGGCTTCGGCATCTTTGCTGCCTCGATCTGGAGCATTACGCTGCTGCCGCAAGGCTTCCTGCCGGCGCAGGACACCGCGCGCTCGCTGCTCGCCATGGAGCTGCCGCCGGGCTCGCAGCTCGCCTTCACCGAGAAGACCACCGAAGAAATCGTCGCGCGGCTGCGCAAGCGCCCTGAGGTCAGGAGCGTGTTCGTCGACGGCGGCCGGGTACCGCCGGGCACCTTCGAGGTGCGTCGCGCCGCGCTGATCATCAACTACACGCCGAAGACCGAACGCAAGATTACGCAGCGCGAGCTTGAGCTCGAGATCAGCCGGGAACTGGAAAACGTCCCCGATATAAGGTTCTGGTTCCTCGACGAAAACGGCCTGCGCGCGATCTCGCTGGTGGTTACCGGCGTCGACAGCAACATCGTCAGCAACGTCGCTAGCGAGCTGGCGACCCAGATGAAGCGGATTCCGCTGATCGCCAACGTAATTTCGGAGACCTCCCTCGATCGGCCGGAATTGCGGATCCAGCCGCGGGCGGATCTGGCGGCGCGGCTCGGGGTCTCGACCGAAAGCCTGTCGCAGACCATCCGCGTCGCCACCATCGGCGACGTCGGTCCGGCGCTGGCA